>CAXCBS010000053.1:0-8201 GCA_963980845.1 uncultured Candidatus Peregrinibacteria bacterium
CTAAATCTCACGGTGCAAGGCGTGGAAGGAGAGATTTTACTCATGCGATTAGACCTTGAAGGTATTGATGCTTCTGCTGGCTCTGCTTGCACTGCTGGCTCGGCTGATCCTTCTCATGTTTTACTTGCCCTGGGGCGCTCTCAACAGGAGGCGCACCAGTCAATTCGGTTTAGTTTGGGCCGCCTCACAACCTCCGAAGAAATTAAAAAAGTGATTGAAATTTTTATAAAAAACGTCCGCGAAATTCGATCAGAATCCGGGACTTATTAAAAACACCTTAAAATAAAAGGGTTTTTAGATTAAACTATGCACGCTATGGAACCACTACAACTTATTCTCATTATCGGATTCATCGTTGCTGGCGCTGCGGCGGCCTATTATATTCCTCGCCAAAGCTCCTCCAACATCACCAAAGAAGGCATCAAAAAAGAAGCCACTAAAATTCTGCACGACAGTCGCTCGCAGGCCTCTAGCTTACGTAACAAAACTAAATCTGAGCTCAAAGAAATCAAACGAATGGCTCAAGAAGAAAATCAACGCCTAGAAAAACACCTTGAACGTCTCAAGGAAAGCGCCAAGCTTAAGGAAAAACACGTCAACGAAAAAAAGCAGAAAAACAAAGAGATTCTAGGTTGGCTCAAAACTGAAACCGAGCTTATTACGCAAATGAAATCTGAAATTGAAAACAGCACGGAAAACATTATTAAAACTTTGCTCAAAGATCTCGGGTTTTCCAAAAAAGACGCTGTTGAAGAAATAAAAAATCGTTTAACTAGCCAAATTCTCAAGAGCAAAGATACTTATTTGCGGAACCGTGAAGAAGAGGCCGAAGAAGATTCTCTTCGCAATGCTAAGAACATTCTTATTAATACAATTCAACGTTACTCAGACAAGAGTTCCGTTGATCACAATCAGACTTTTGTCGAAGTTAAACGCGAACAATTTAAGGCGGAATTAGTTGGCCTTAATTGTGAAAACGTTGATTATTTAGAAAAACGCAGTGAAGTTGAAATTATTTTTAATGACTATCCTAAGACTATTACGGTTGGTGGTTTTCACCTGGTGCGTAGGCATATTGTGAAAAACGCTATCCAAATTCTTCAAAGGAAAAAAGGAAGAATCAACAAAGAAAAAATCGAAGCCTCACTTAAAGAAGCTCAAAAAGCAGTCGGGACAACCATGGTTCAAAAAGCGCGTGAAGCGGTTAAAATTGTTGGTCTTAAAAACGTTCCTAACAAAGTTCTCAAGCACATTGGGCGTCTTCATTTCCGTACTAGTTACGGGCAAAACGTTCTTCGTCACAGTTTAGAAGTTGGGATGTTTGCTGGGCTACTTGCCGCTGAAGTTGGCGCTGATGTTCAAAAAGCTCGCGAAGCTGGATTTCTCCATGATATTGGAAAAGCTCTTTCCGAAGAAAGCGACAAAGGTCACGACGAACTAACCAAAGACATTCTCGAAGAATGCGGTTACCCCGAAGATATTGTGCATGCTGCTTGGGCTCATCACGAAGGAGAACCTGCGCAGAGCCTTGAAGCTAAAATTATTATGGCTGCTGACGCCCTGTCCGCTAGTCGCCCTGGGGCTCGTCTTGAATCGCTGGAACGTTATCTTCAACGCATCAAAGAGCTTGAACAAACTGCCGCCTCTTTCCCTGGAATTAAGAAAACTTTTGCCTTATCAGCGGGACGTGAAGTTCGTGTCCTTGTAAATCCTGATCAGGTTAATGACGAAACAATGTCTGGCCTTGCCCATGATATTGCTGATAAAATTGAAACCAACTTATCCTACCCTGGTAACGTCAAAGTAAACGTTATTCGTCGCATGCTTTTCAAGTCCAAAGCTACTGGACCTGAAAAGGAAAGCAAAAACAACTAACTTATTTTGTATGTTTGGTAGACGCAAAAAACAAGACCCTCCTAAAAAGAAAGGAGCTATCGAAAAAATCGTAATGGGAGCCATTATTGGAACCGCCATTGGTTCAGTAATCGGCCTCACTGTTGCCCCTAAAAAAGGCAAAGAGTCTCGCAATTTCCTTAAGAAAAAATTTGAAAAACGAAACGAGTTCATTGATGAAGACGTGAAAGAAATTGGTAAACTAACAAAAGAAACAGCCGAAGGATTATTTAGCATCGCTAAAAAAATCCTCAAGCGAAAAGAAGCCTCCAATCCACTCCGCAACAAAAAGGGACTCAAAAAAATCCCTAACGAAATGGAACCCTCTGAGTGGGCCATTCCAGAAGACCAAGAAAAATAATTTTTAATTTAAAAACAGACAAAAATGGAGATACAAAATCTTCTACTAATCATGGTGATCGTCTGGGGAACAGGTATTCTGTTCCGCAAAATCGGATTACCAATTTTATTGGGAGAGCTTATGGCTGGCTTGATTTTTGGGCCAGCACTTTTTGGGGTTTTCCAAGATAATGAAACTGTGCATTTGCTCGCTGAACTGGGTATTTTCTTTCTAATGTTACACGCTGGGCTGGAAACTCGCCCTCGTGATTTAATTAACTCTTCTAAGGCTTCGATGGCTATTGCTCTCGGGGGAATTGTTTTTCCTATGGGATTAGGAGCTGGGGTGTCGCTTTTATTTGGATATGAAATGTTTACCGCCTTATTTATTGGCATGGGACTTTCTATCACCGCCATTTCAGTTACTAGCAAGGTTTTTAAAGACTTTAAATTCAACCAATCCAAGATTGCGCACATTGTAATGGGCGCGGCTGTAGCCGATGATATTGCGGCTTTTATTTTGCTTTCGATTCTACTTGGAGCCATGCAAAGTGGTGGCCTTTCTGGCCTTGAAGTATTTTTTGTAATTGGAAAAGTTGTGCTGTTTTTCGGTGGGGTAATTTTAGCTGGTAAGCATTTGATTCCGCTGTTTAAACATGTTTTCAAAAACACTGGGCACAAGGCTTTTACGTTTACACTTATTATTGCTTTGGCTTTTGGATTATTCGCTGAGCATATTGGTTTGCACTATATTTTAGGAGCTTATTTGGCCGGTTTATTTGTAAAAGAAGACCTTCTTCATCCAGAGGTTTATCGCAAAATCGAAGATCGTTTATTTGGTTTAAGTTATAGTTTTCTAGGGCCGATTTTCTTTGTCAGCCTTGGTTTCTACGTTGATTTTTCAATCTTTGCAGACCCCAAAGCCTTACCTTTTTTGCTAGCGATTATGGCCGCTGCAATTGTGGGCAAAGTTTTTGGAGCCGGATTAATGGCTCGCTTGTTTAAATTCAGCCGTTGTGAGGCAATGATTATTGGTACTAGCATGAATGGTCGCGGCGCCGTGGAGCTTATTTTAGCGGTTATTGGTTTAGAGCTAGGACTTATCGATGCCACTGTGTTCTCAGTCTTGGTATTCATGGCTTTCTTTACAACTTTAATGACCCCAGTTTGTCTCAAATATCTGCTTAAGGTTTATGGTAAGAGGCAGATTCTTGACACCGAGTATGAGGGGGTTTAGGGTAAGGCCCATGGGTAAAAAACTGACATTACTGGGAATCTTTGTAGGGAGCACGGCTCTAGGGCTTGCTTTGCAGGTTACATTTTCTGGCCAAGTGGCTCCCGGAACAATGGCTTTAAATAGCAATATCAGTTTTGAAGAAGCTGAAAAAGTTCAAGAAGATTTAAGTCTAGCACTCGAAGAATTTGAAACCGCTCCGGTAAGCGTCATGTTTTTAGACGAAGTTTACGAATTTTCATTAGATGAACTTGGCGTTACACTCAACAAAACCGATACTATTGAATCTGTTCCAGTAATCACTCCTATCAGCGCCTCTTGGCTTGGAAAAAGAGAAGTCACGGCCCTGCATTCCCTTGATAGCCAGATGATGCAAGAAGTTTTAAACGATAAAATAATCAACTTAAACGTGGCCCCCGCGGAGCCTCGAATTAGCTGGAACAATGATTTACAAGATTTTGAATTTTCCAAAGAGCAAGACGGCTGGATTGCGGACTTAAAAGGTTTTTACGAGCAGCTAGAAGCGCAAGTTTCACTCCTTGATTCATCAGTTATTGAAATTGAAACCGTTGCCTCCCCTTCTATGGTTACCAAACAGGAAATGGAGCTTTATAAAACTGATTTAATTGCACTTGTAAACGCTAGTACCACTATTTTTTACGGCAATGAAGAATGGGAAGTTAAGTGGTATGAAAACTTACACCTTTTAGAATTTGAGCCAGCTGAAAATCCTGGTCAGACCGCGATTCAAGTTACGGTTGATGAAGGTTTAATCACTGAACACATTAGTCGTTACATTGCCCCAGAGATCGAAATCGCTCCGGAAAATGTCACGGTTTTACAGGGTGAAGAGGGCGATATTTCGTTTGAAGGAGTAGCTGTTGATGGGCTTACCATTGATTACAATACTCTGACGGACATGCTTAGTTACGCCCTAAACAACAGTCTTACCAAAGTAGAAATTCCCTTAGTTGAAACTCCGGGTGAGGTAAATACCCCCGCGGCCTTGCAAGAGCTTGGTATCACGGAATTAGTTTCCACTGGTTATTCCAGTTTTTATGGATCAACATATAATCGCATGCACAATATCAATATAGCGATTGAACGTTTTGATGGCGTGCTTGTTGCGCCTGGCGAGACTTTTTCATTTGGCGACCAACTAGGGTTAGTGGATGGATCTACAGGCTATGCCAAGGAGCTTGTAATCAAAGAAAACGAAACCATCCCAGAATATGGCGGCGGAATTTGTCAGGTTTCATCAACCATGTTTAGAGCCATATTGTTTGGTGGTTTTCCAATTGATTACCGCAAGGCTCATTCTTATGCTGTTTCTTATTATGCTTATCCACTTGGCTGGGGCTTGGATGCCACGGTGTATCCCCCGGCTGTTGATCTTAAATTTACCAATGATTTAGATAGTCACTTGCTTGTCCAAGCCTACACCGACGGTTATTTGGCTACTTTCAAATTCTATGGGACCAAAGATGGCCGCGCCGTAGAAATGGATGGCCCATATATCTCAAATCGGCTCCAGGCGCCCCCTGCTATTTACGAAATCACTTCGGAACTAGCCCCCGGAGAAATTGAACAAGTTGATACGGCTCATAACGGCTTTACCGCCACTTGGACACGCGCCGTCACCTACCCTGATGGCACAGATGTCGAAGAGGTCATTACAAGCCCTTATCAAGCTTGGGCCGCAAAATATTTAGTTGGTGAAGGAACTGAAGATTACGAACAGGAATAAGCTTATTGACAAAAAAGGCTAAAATGCTTAAGATAAGAGCCTTTATGTAACCTGAAATGTCAATTCGCAAGCCAAAAAGCACGTTTATAAGCGAAATTTCCCCTGAGGAAGGGGCTGGTCCTAAAACAATTAGTGGGCCGCGTTCCCGTACCGCTCTTTTAATGACTGCTGTTTTAAGTTTAGCTAATTTAACAGGTTGTCCCGCGTTAAGTAACAATGGCGACAATGGCTCCCCTGACCGCTGTGGAGAAAGCCTTCGAATTGGATTTGAGGAGCAAATAAATCAACAAAAATTAGTAGTTACCACTCACCCTCATGTCGAAACCGGGATTGGGTTAAAAGTCCGTGATGGTCTAGTCCCGGAAAAATCTCATATCTTAGACCGATTACACCCGGGAGAAGAGGTTTTTGTTAAGCAAGCTGTCCCAATTTGTGATCAAAAAGGGTTTATTACTTGGATGGGACAAGTGGAAATGCCAGACGGGACTACAGGTTGGGTCACAATTAGTTTTGAAAATGATTATACCGAGCGAAGACAGTATTATTTGGTTCTACCCTCTGCGGTTGATAATCAAGGTTAACAAAACAGGTTAAAAATGGTAAAATATAAGGATTAAAACTATCCTTTTTAAGTGGATCCATACAAAAACAAAAAACAGTCTTGGTTAAAAGGCCGATTAATATGGTTTGCTGGCCCAGAAAACGCGGATGAAGCCGTGCCTGCCTCGGAAAGCTTAGACGTTACGATTGAACCTGATTTAGACAAATATAATGAAGAAAAAAGCGCCACCTTAGAAGATTCTTGTGGAGAAAGAATAGATTTATGCGAATCAATTGAAAAAAATCGTTTTGCCGTTGCGGTTGAGGTTCCTAGAGTTGAAAAACCCGGCTTTAATTTTTCTAGAGAATTTTGGATTTCTAGCGAAGTTGTCCCAGAAGTGATTGCCCCAGAGCATCGTGACAAAGCGGTTTGCATGGCGCACACCTCCGAAATGTTAACCAGAGAAGTGGGAAGCGAACGCGCCCTCAAATCATTAGGGTTTGAACCAGGCAACGACGCTTGGATGTTTAAGAGAGATATTCTTGAAACAGGCGGAGATGAACAGTTGGTTTATGACATGAATAAATATTTAAGCGCTGAGAAAAATTCCATAATTTCACACACTGACTCCCCTGATTACCATGATGACATTCGGGGCTTAAGAAGCGCCTTAGACGAGGCTTCTCGCGATGGGCAGCCCATCACTTTACAGTGTTTTATGGAGGGATCATCCTACATGGAGCAGGTAATAAAAGACGCAGAAGTCATCAAGGCCGAGAGCGGCGAGAAATACTCTGAACTTTGCACTCATATAATTTATTTTTTAGGGAAAGGCTTTAGACAAGTCCCTGGCGAAACAGAGGATGGAGAGGAGGTAACAGATTACCTAAGTCGCAGCTTTGGCATTCAACCAGAATATAAATATTTAGTAGATTCAGCTCGGATTAAAATTGGTGAAACCATTTATCCTAACGCGGCCTCAGCTCCCCCCTTAACAGTCGGGGCAAAAGTTGAGCTAGAAGATTTCTATTTTACACATCACCTGCATGGCGCATCACGCGTGAACAGTTTTATGGAATTAATTGGAAGCGGAAAGTTTGTTCCTACCAGTGTTTTAAAACTAAATACCGACCATTTGGAGGAACAAGGATATTTATTGTCAGAATCTCCCGGCGATCCCCTTTTAACTCCAGAAAAATGTTTGTATTTAAGTGAAGGAGAAAATTTAGGAACTGTTTTTCGAGAAAAAGTTTCCAAGAAAAAACAAGATTGGAAAAACTATTCCTGGTATTTAAGTAGCATTGGATTTGATATTAACGATCTTGAAGCTTTCACCACTGGCATTCCAGTCCCAAATTTAGAAAATTTAGCGCAGTATATTCAGATTCATGGTGGGCTTAGTGTGTTACTCCGCACTGACAGTCAGGCAAGAATTGATTTATACCGTGAAAATCATCCGCACGATCATATTGTTTTTATTCAGCCAGGAGATTACGTGCCTTGGAAATTAGTTAGTAATCATTTTGAGGAGTTTAGCCCTCCATTAACAAAACAGGAACAAAAATACGCCCTAAGGCACATTGATTTACTTAATCCGCAAATAGATTTAGCGGTCAACAAAAAAGACCAATTAACACGCTGGAACGCGGGTGACTATTTTTGGTTTAACGATGATTTAATCAGTCAGCTTCGGGACAATATAGAATTTCAGAGAATCTCTGGCCAGACTTTTGTACCCGACACTTTACTTGCGCCCACCGGCGGTGGCCCCGAACGAGTGAAGTTTTCTGAACATGAAAAACAAATCATTGAAAACGCTACAATTGACCCCGAGATACGCCGCTATTTAATATTAATTTTACTTAACGAGCAAAAATGTGGATGGGTAAGAGATGCTGTTACCGGAGCAGTTGACGCCATTCATCCTTTTGAAAAATCAGTTGGACTTTTCCAAGTTAGAGCTAATCGTGAAGAATGGACCAGTTATTATCGTGAAAAATATCCTACTTTTAAAGAGTATCGAAACGCTCTGAAAACAGACGATGCCTTAAACGCCGAAGTTGCGGTCAGGCTTTTAAAAGATCTAACAAAAGGCTATCGATCTTTTTTAAGGCATAACGGAGAAAAGGCCGCGCCAACGGATCGCAGTTTTATTACCGGAGTATTAAGTGGGTATAATCGCGGGCCAAGTCAGGTTTTTTCTGGAATGATTTGTATTGCTGGGCGTGATGTTGCAGAGGCTTTTGACCTAGGCTTAGAGGCTGATTTGTACGAAATTGAAAGGCAGGAAGATCGGGTTACTCCAGAGTACGTTAGCCACGCTATGATGGTCGAATATATCGGCGGGATAGTTGGGGCAGACCCTTTAGGGATTTCTGAGCTTTGGATAGATGTGGCCTCGGAATTAATGGAGCAAGGAGTAATTAATTTAACCCCTGAGCAAATAG
>CAXCBS010000054.1:0-8190 GCA_963980845.1 uncultured Candidatus Peregrinibacteria bacterium
ATTAGCGCCATATAGCGTCACAAAATGCGCCCCGGTAGCTCAGTTGGATAGAGCAGCGGCCTTCTAAGCCGTAGGTCATAGGTTCGAATCCTATCCGGGGTGCCACTACACTTTAGCGGAATGAAATTCCGGTTTTGTGCAAAGGAGCGCTTAAGCGCGACGTCAGCTTTGCGCGATTTTTGGATATACGAAAAATGTGGGTTCCGCGGCGGAGCGGAAATAACAAAGTGTAAGAATTCCCCACCTCATTCGTCTCCACTTATGTGAGGCCCACATTTTTTATTCCTAACATTTCATTTACTATGAAACGTTCACTTGCACTTTTATTAGCTTTAGTAATCCTTTCTATCCCCATTGCGTCGGCCGAGACTCTAGACAAAACGGAAACCCAGGAAGAGGAACCCCAAGAAGAAATGGTCTTTGAAGATCCTGACTTCGGAGAAGATTGGGACGAAGATCATCACTGCGACGACTGGCACGAAGATGACTACGAAGACTATGAGGATTGGGATTGGGACGATGACGAAGATTGGGATGAGGAGCACTGGGAAGAGGAAGAAGAGTGGGATTTCGAAGCGGAACGCGCTTTCCTTATTTCCGAACTAGAAATGGAACTTCAATTTGTTGAAGATGCCGAGCTAGTTGCTGAAATTCAAAGCCAAATCCCGGCCCTCCACGACCTTGAAGAAGATGCCTTTTTTGATACCTTAGACTCTCTTTATGATCGCCTCGACGATTATTACGATCAATTCGAGGACGACTGGTACGAAGAGGATTGGGATGACGAAGATTGGGATGACGAAGATTGGGACCACGACCAAGATTTCGAAGATGAAGACTTTGGTGAAGAAGAGGAGGACTTTGACGAACAAGGCGGGTTCTTCTATTCTGAAGCAGAGCTGATCCAATTGATCATTGATATCATTATGCAGCTCAAAGCTGAAGGAGTTCTTTAACCTGATCCATGACCGAAGAAGCTTTTACCAGAGCGTATGACCAGCATTCAGATGCAATTTTTCGCCACTGCTTCTTCCGGATTCGTGATCGAGAACAGGCCCTAGACCTAATGCAGCAGACATTCATGAAAACTTGGAAGTCTATCCAGAAGGGGAAGGAAATCACTCAGCTGAAATCCTTCCTCTTCAAGGTTGCAAACAATTTAATTGTGGATCATAGTCGGAAAAAGAAGAGCACTTCATTAGACACCCTAATGGAAGCCGGTTTTGACCCCAGCCAGGAAGAAAACCCCCAACTCCAAGATCGCCTGGACGCTCAAAAAAAGCTAGAAATCCTCGATGAATTAGAGCCCCCAAGTTACCGAGAAGTCATCCTGCTCCGATATGTCGAGGACCTAACCATCACCGAAATCGCTGAAACTCTAGACACCACCGAAAACACAGTTTCAGTCCGTATAAATCGCGCTATCAATAAACTCCGTAAACTCCTTAAAAATGGATAAGGACATCAAAAATTGGGTAAAATCACTTAAAAACATTGCCTTAACCAGCAATGAAAAACGCGCTGGCCGCAAAACATTACTTGATTTTATGGAGAAAAAAGAACGCGGATTTTTAAGCCGTTTTTCATTTAAACAACGCATTTTTAGTGGAGTTACTGCCTTAGTTCTTGTCTGTTCTGGCGCTGGTATCTCCCGTGCCGCTGGTTCGGCTCAACCTGCCGAAGATCCTTTCTTATACACAGTAAAAGTCGACATTAACGAAGAACTGCATTCCTTTTTCTTATTCGATGATCAAGAACGCTTAAATTGGGAAATCGAACGCATGGAAATGCGCCTCCACGAGATGGAAATGATGGAAGAAGTTCATGAACACGTCCGCGCTGAACTCGAAGAAAGCTATGCCGAAGTCCATGAAATGGCTGGACGTCACGAAGATGAAGAATTCTACGAGTTTTACGAAGATACGGTCGAGGAATGGATCGACGACTACGAATCAGACGAACTTTTGTTTGAAATTTTTGAAGACGAACACCAATGGTTTGAAGAGGAAGAATGGTATGAAGACTTATCCGATCGCCTAGAAGAAGAGCTAGAGGCCGAGTGGGAGGAAGAGATTTATGAAGAGGAATTCCCTGAAGAATTTTGGGAAGAAGATGAGGAGTGGCACGAAGAGGAAGAATACTGGGAAGAAGACGAAATAGCAGAATTCGTGGAAGATTGGATCGACGAAGAATATATCGAAGACGACTGGGCCAACGATGAGGAGGAATAGATCAAACGGCAAGCCGGCTAAAGCTCATCTAATCTTTCTTCTACCATAGCTCTAACTTTTCCATTCTCATAACCTCCAAAATCCTCAATGATTTTCCGTAAATTACCCGGATTATTTAGAGATATAATTGCATCCCTGGCATTGTAATAATTCCCAGTTTCACCACGGTTAGGGACCGGATTTTGACCATATTCATTTAACCCATCAAAAATTTTAGATAGTTTATATTCCTCGTCTTGAATTCGTCGAAGTGCCACTCCACGAACAAGAAAGGCACTATCATCAGAATTTTCAAAAAGATCCTTAAAATAAGAATCGTCTTCTTCTATTAATTCGCAAGCAACAGCGTCAGCATTCCACGACATAGCATCTTTATCAAGGCTATTCCCAGCTGCAATTACCTCTTTTAAAAAAGCTGTATCACGTTGCTCAAGAATAACCCAAAGTTCCACCCCTCCAGATATTTCAATAGAATTCCTTTCACCATCTATAGATGGTGCTTTAAAAAAATCCCAAATCTCCTCCTGGTGTGTGAGCAAGTGCCGCCTTGCTTGTCTATCGGGAGCAGCCTCTACAGAAAGCTGTAGATTATATTGAACCCAATCAGTGTCATTAGTAGGGTGCAAACCCTGATAAGCATCAATCACTCTTTCTACTATTTCAGGATATGCTTCTCCGTATTCAGAGCCCATACTTATTTTAAGCTCTTCACTTAACTGTAATGCTAAATCACCAAGCTCTTCTTTAGTTGTGTCCACAGATGTTTCAGGAACCTCATCAGACGCAAGCGGAGGAACACCTTCAAAGTGTTGGTTAATAAGTCGAGAGGGGAAAAATAAATTCATTTTAAAATTGGTTAAATAAAATAAGTTAATTTACAACTAAAGTACTCACATAGTTATCCGCACTGTTTTGCTGAATAGCAATCACGCGGTAAATCATTTCTGCTACCTCACCACGGGTCATGGTGCTGCCAGCTTCTAGATTTTCAGCATCCCAAGGTAGAATATTCATTTGCGCCCCAAGCTGAGCGTACGGAGCATACCAATCCAAGTAGTGAACATCCTCAAAAGGATTACCAATCACAACCGGATCAACATCAACCCCTAACGCTAAACTCAAGATTTTAATTGCTTCTACTCGATTCACAGAATCGGCTGGTCTAAACATTCCAGTCCCACCATCACCTTGTACAATTCCCTCCTGTTGAGCAGTTGCTACATAAGGAGCATACCAAGCAGTAGCATCAGTGTCTGGGAAATCCAATTCGGAACCAGGTACTAATTCTTTCATAAACGCCTCGTACATCATTTTTAGAATTTCTACACGAGAAACAGCTTCGGTAGATCGAAAAGTAT
Source organism: uncultured Candidatus Peregrinibacteria bacterium (assembly GCA_963980845.1). Lineage (GTDB taxonomy): Bacteria > Patescibacteriota > Gracilibacteria > UBA1369 > UBA12473 > JABJMC01. The sequence goes on from CAXCBS010000054.1 coordinate 3,590, forward strand.
GATCTTCATACCCTTGAACAACACCAAGCGCTTTCAAGTATTCAATTGCTTGATAATAGTCATCGTCAGCGGTTAAATCCATAAACAAAGTTGGAGTTAATTGCGTGCTGCGTCCTTCGATGTCACCACTATAAACTCCCAAAATAATTGAATCTTCAGATAGGGGAGTGAATTCAAGCGTAGCCATCCCATCCTCAAAATCATTTTCAGTTATAGCGTGTCGAGAGAAAAATCCATCGCCAAGCACAACTTCAAACTGGATTGGTTCATCTAATTCAAACGAAGGTAAACGTTCTTCATCTTCGTTCAGAGCGACAATCACAATTGGCTCAGCTTCACCAAGATAAAACTCGCCATCAGTTTCAATAGCAAACGAATCAAGTGGTTTAAGCTGTCCGGCTACTACAATTTCTTCTGTAGTATAAGTGTCATCTAAGAATTCAAAACTCAGAGTCGCAGAACCAGAAGCCAAAGCCTGAACCTTGATTTCATTATAACCTTTCGTGAAATCAGACTTATCCAATCCTATGCCAGTTACTCCAAGCACCTCAGGGTCACTTGCAGTTACCGTAATATCAGCGTTAAAAGAAGGGTTTAAAACCAGTTCCCCACGCTCATCAACCAGAGAAACAGTCATCATTTGCTCAGTTCCTTCTTCCATATAAACATTCAAATCAAATTCCATATTAGTGAAAGGTGGAACATAAACATCTTCTTCCTCCTCCTCTTCTGCAACCTCTTCTTCCGGAGCAACTTCTTCAGTTATTACATCTGTAACATCCACGCTTTCTACAACGCTTTCAGTGGTTTCTTCAGTTGCGACCTCTTCCTCAGAGGCAGCGTCATCTTCACTAGTTAAAATAATTTCATAATCAACATCTAAATAATCCTGCAGATATTCCATAGGATGAATTGTGTAGGCATACAAGTTAGATTGCCCCACACCTTGGTTCACCGCTTCAAAAAATCCGCCAACAGCATTTGCTTCCGCCGTAGTAAAAGGCCAATACATGTGCCAAGGAGCATCATCATTATCAATCTGAAAATGAAGGTGATCTGTAGTAGCAGTTCCGGTATCACCAATAGTTCCTAGTTGAGTACCTTTACTCAAGATATCTCCCTCGGCCACATTAATTGTGTCCAAGTGAGCATAACCAGAATAAAGAGTGGTTGGCAGGTTAGGGTTATCAGGAGAGGGGACGTGGCTATGGCGGACCACGACTAAATTTCCAAACCCGTAATCTGAATAAGCAACCCGCTCAACCACCCCATTCATAACATTATATACCGGAGTGCCTTTTAAGGCTTTGATATCAACCGCTGGATGGCCTCCGATGTCTTCAATGCCATCTAAGCGATACGTCCCAGCGTAAACCACTGGGTAAGTTGTTTTCATTGTTAACGTGTAATCATCATAATCATCTCCCCACACTAAATTCGAAGAGCTAACACTCAAGCGATTCGCGTCATAAGAAGGAATATCAATTAATTTAGAAGCCGGAAAGCCACTAAAATTCATCCCTCGTTCATCTGTTGTTGCCGCAATCCAATCCGGCACATTTTGCACAGGATTAACAGTTCCATCAAATGGAGCATGTTCCGGGATAGTTAAAACGCTTAATTGTAAGTGCTCCGCATTATCTTTAACTGCCGCCGTGGACATGGTAAGCAAGGCCACAATAACTAGCCAGCCAAGCTTGTGTTGTTTCCAAAGGCTTTTAGATTGAATCTGAGGATGTTTTTTATGTAAATTTTGTTTTGCCATATGTTTGTTTGTTTATTTGTGATTTTTAAATCTCAAGAGTATATCAATTTATGCTTTAAAAATCAAGGTGGATAGGGCAGAATAGGTACATGAAGTGGATAACCTTATCTCCAGAAGAGACCTTGACGCTTGGCAGAAAAGTTTTGCAGGAATTCCCTGGCCAACGGGTTATTTGCCTAAAAGGACCCCTTGGTAGTGGTAAAACTTGCTTTGCTAAAGGAGTGGGAGAGGCGCTTGGGATAGATCCCAAATCAATCAAAAGCCCAACATTTACCACGGTTTTTGAACACCGCACAAACAAAAACCACTTAATTCATTGCGATTTTTACCGTTACGAAAACGCAAGCGACCTCGACACTGCCTGGTGGGCAGAAATCACCGACCACCCAGACTCCATTATAGTGGTCGAGTGGGCAGACCGCATTGAGCCTCATTTGCCTATTCCTCGCCTGGAAATCAAATTTAGTCATGACAACGAGGAAAACAAGCGGATTTTACACCTTAAATCTATTGAATCATGAACGAAGACGCCATAGAACGTTTATATGATGAATTTCACACTCCAGTGCACGTTAGAGCGCATTGTTTGCAAGTTGCACGGGTTGGGCGTTTATTAGCTGAAAAACTAGCTGAAAACAACGAAAACGTAGATCCTGAACTAGTTTGGATAGCTGGTTTAGCTCATGATTTTATTAGAGTGGTAGATTTCAAGGATATTCCAGCTGACTTAGGTGACACGGAAGACCATTTAGTCTGGAAAAAAATTCGAGAAACCTACTCTGGCCACCACGCTGACATTGGTGCTGATATCTTAGAAGAAATAGGAGAGGAAGTCTTAGCCAAAATCATCCGCAAGCACAAACACACCGCAATTCAGGATGACCCACCCAAAACCTGGGAAGAAAAAATCATCTACTACGCTGACAAGCGCGTTACTCACAACGATATTGTAGATGTTGCAGAACGTTTAGATGAAGGTTTTGCTCGCCATTTTCCAGGCCAAGAAGTTCCATCCGATGAAATTAAGCGCCGTGAAAAAATCACAGTCCTAGAGAAAGAGATATTCGATAAAATCGACCTTGAACCTCAAGATATCCGTTCTGCCCTGGGCGAGGATTAAATCAATGAATTTAATAAAGCTCGCGTAGAATCATCAAGTGATCCGGTTTCTTCCAGCCCATTAGCTGCCTGGAAAACTTGAACCGCTACTTTGGTTTGTTCTCCGTAGAACTGAGTCAAGAAAGCGCCTTTGAAAAATCCTAGTTGTTTAAGCAAGGACTGCAACTCCTTAACATCGTTTCCACGATCATCAAGAGTTAAGTGCCGAGGGAAAACTTGTTCTTCGGCCGCCAAGACAACCTCTTGTTCAGGCAAAGGTTGGCGTTCATTGCGGGTGTAAGCCAAGTAGCTCATATTTTGTAATCGATCACCAACAATAGAATTTAAAGACGAGCGAGTTTGTGGACCAACCACGCCAGCTCCGTCATCTTCTTTGGCACTCACGATTCCACGTTTTTGTTGAAATTTATAAACCGCATGCTCAGTTAATTCTCCAAAATAACCAGTTGCTTCGATTCTTAAAAATCCCATATTAACTAATTCATCTTGCAGTAAACGCACATCATCACCAACCATTCCGGCAGTTAAGGTGCGAGCAAATGTTTGAGCACTTTTGTTTAAGTCTGGGTATTTAGATAAGAGTAATAGCCCTTGCTGTTGGCGTTGAAATTTAAACTGTTCTTGTTCCTCTTTCAAACGAGCAACCGCCAAATCAAGCAACTTGCGAGTGTTTACACCAGTGTGTCCAGCACCTAAATCTTCTTCAGTCTCAATAATTTCGCTTTCTAACTGAAACTGATAAACCGCCTCACGGGTGTCATCACCATAAAAACCAGTAATTTCTCCCTGGAAATAACCTAAAATCTGTAAATAACTTTGTAGTTCCTCGACATCCTCACCAGTCTGCAAATACCAAATATCTTTTTCAAACAGCTGCGGCGCTAAAACAACATTCTTCACAAACGCCTCAGTCATTGAGAAGCCTTCCAAATAAACAGATTCCTCAATTGAGTCATCAATTCCATAAACATTTACCTGAACGGCTTTTTTACCCCAAGTCAGGGCTCGGTTTAAACCAATATCACAATATCCCATCCAAACATCTAATCGATCAAAATTTTGATTGCGATTCCCAGCGGTTACAATTGCACCACCACGATCATGGACAGCCGTAATTCCAATCCCTGGAATACTCATTTTAGTGCCAAAAGGATAAGTTTTAGGAGCAGCAATCATACCTGGGTAAACAGGAGTGCCATCAGCACCATTTGTACCATTTCCATTTAAGCGAATATCACCCGCATGTGTGCCAGTAACATAACGTTCTTGGCCCTCACAAGGTGAATAATAAGCGGAAATCGTAAAGGTTTTAGTATAAGGGAAAAGCTCGTCCGCGTGAGCGAGCGGAGCCTCAGTCATTTGTGGCATCACCACAACAGAAGTTAAGGCCACGGTTGAAAGCAGTTTTAAAAGTCCCTGTTTCATGTTTGTTTTTATTTTTTATTTTTTAAATCAAACAATCATACCAGAAAAGATCTCAAAAGTCTACCGCTAGATTTAAATAGCTCCGAGTCTCCTAAATATTTCTCTTTCTACAAAGTCTTTATCACGACCATATTTAAGGCGTGAAAGCTGTTTATAAGCCTCTGCTGCCTCGTGATCACCCTCAACTAAATAAGGGTTAATTGGAATAATACTAAATGGACGAGAAGGTTGTGTGTCGATCGATAATTTCATCACACCCTTAAACTTATCCATAGAAATCAAATCTTGCTCA
>CAXCBS010000055.1:0-8131 GCA_963980845.1 uncultured Candidatus Peregrinibacteria bacterium
TTTTCTCTATAATTAATTTTTCAAACTCTTCTAAAAGCTCTGATTCCGGAATATTGCCTTTATAAAGCTCGCCGCGATAATAAATATTTCCCTGTTTAAGGCCGCCAGCAATAGCAAAATCTGCTTCTCTGGCCTCGCCCAGGGCATTAACAATGCAACCCATAACTGCGATGCGATACGGTTTTTGCAAATTGAGGCGCTTGATTAAGGCTTGGACATCGGCTGTGAGTTTTTGGATGTTGATTTCTGTGCGTCCACAACCCGGACAGGAGACTATGTCTGGTTCTTTGTCGTAAAATTTGAGTGATTTTAGAATTTCTTTGGCGGCGACAATTTCTTGGAGCGGGTCCGCAGTTAGGGAAACGCGGATAGTTCCGCCAATGCCACGCCGCAGGAGTGACCCAATGCCAATCGCGTTTTTAATAGAGCCAGGAAGGAGTGGCCCCGCCTCGGTAACGCCAAGATGGAGCGGGTAGTCGGTTTGTTCAGCTAGGAGTTCGTTGGCGCGGATCATTTCTGGGACTTGGGAGCTTTTTACAGATAGAACGAGGTTGTGGAAGTTATTTTTTTCAAAAAATTCAACCCAGCGGAGTGCGGATTCGGCGAGGGCTTCGGGAGTGGGGGCACCGTGTTTTTCCCATAAATCTTGTTCCAGTGAGCCAGCGTTAACTCCGATTCTAATGGCCGCATCACTATTGCGGGCCGAGTCGATAATTTGGCGGAGTAAGTCGTGATCATCGATGTTTCCAGGGTTGATGCGGATTTTATCAGCACCATTTTCTAGCGCAAGTAGCGCAAAATCTGGCCGAAAATGAATGTCTGCCACCAGTGGGATTTTGATTTGAGATTTGATGGCCGGAAGGGCCAAAGCAGCCTCTTTTGTAGGGATAGCCACACGAATAATGTCGCAGCCTTCCTCCTGTAAATCCTGGATTTGGGCCACGGTTGACTCAATGTCCTCGGTCTTGGTATCGCACATGGATTGAATGGCAACCGGATGACCTCTACCAATCTTGATTTGGCCGATGTTGATGATTCGAGTTTTCATGGGGTGTAATTGTAGCTTGCTTTTCCCCTTGACCCAACCTTAAGTTTTCCCTAGAATGCGGACGCCCTAAGTTACTGGGCGGACTCTTAGAGTCCATTTGTCAATTTAACCTCAAACTTTATCGCTAAAAAAACGCGTGTTAATGACCGGATCACCGCTCCAACAGTTCGTCTAATTACTGACGGACGTGAGCAGCTGGGCATCAAATCTATTCAAGATGCTCTGCGGCTAGCAGAAGAAGCGGGTCTCGACCTGGTTGAAGTAGCGCCTCAGGCGCGCCCACCAGTTTGTAAAATTATGGACTTCGGAAAATATCTCTACAAACAGAAGAAACAACTTCAAAAACAGCGTTCAAAAGTGAAAAAGCATGAGGTAAAAGGAATTCGCTTAAGCCTTCGTACTGGCTCTCATGATATTGAAACTAAGGTAAAAAAGGCTCGAAAATTCCTGGAACAAGGTCATAGCTTAAAAGTTGCACTGATCTTTAAAGGCCGCGAACTTTCCCACTTTGATCTCGCTGTCGCCAAGATGGAAGAGGTCAAGAAAGCCCTAGAAGACGTAGCCAAAGTTGATCAACAACCTAAAAAACAGGGATATAACCTGTTTATGATCCTTTCCCCACTTAAATAATCTAATTTTCTCATGAAGCAAAAAACTCATAGTGGAGCTAAAAAACGGTTTAAAGCCACTGGTAGCAAGAAAAAAACCAAGATAGTGGGCCGCAAAGCTTCGGCGCGACATTTACTTATCAACAAATCTAAACGCCAAAAGAAAATGCGAGGAAAAACCTTTGATATGGAAAAAGGTGATTCCAAGAACATTAAAAAACTTCTTAACCTATAAATCATGACCAGAGTAAAACGAGGGGTAACAGCCCGCAAACGTCATAAAAAAGTTTTAAAAAGAGCCAAAGGTTTCCGCGGTGGACGTTCTAAACTATTCCGCGAAGCTAAACGCGCTACCATGAAAGCTGGCCTACACGCTTATCGCCATCGCCGCGAGAAAAAACGTGAATTACGCGCGCTTTGGATTCTCCGTATTAACGCGGCAGTCCGAAAACAAGGCATGAGCTATAGCCGATTTATCAATGCTTTGATGAAAAAAGACGTACAGCTAGATCGCAAGGTTTTAGCTCACTTAGCAAACGAAAAACCAGAAGTATTTACAGAGGTAGTGAAGGCTGTGAAATAGAGTAGAGACAATTTGACGTAACAAGTAAGAAAGGGTATATTTATGCCCTTTCTTTTATTTTTGAATATATGCCTACTAAGCCGCCAAGCGGACCCCGGGACCGTGACGAAAGGGATGAAGAAACTGCAGATTTTAGCTCTATGTCTAGAACTATAGAATCACCGCCTATTGAAACAACGGGAGAATTGCCAAACATGTCATCGCATATCACGTTAGATGAATGGAAGCCGCCGGAACCGATTGATCCCGGACTGGATGAGTTGGAATATGCTCAAAAACTGTCTAATTTTGAAACAAGTTTAAATAAAGCCTTGGAACAAATTCCAAAAGGATTGCAATCTAGAAATCAGGAACAGGTATTAGAACAAGTTGGGGGACTAGCGACTAGAGTTAAATCAACTATTGATTTAATTCAAAATGCTAAAAATCCAAAACAAAAAATGTTCCTAGCGCATGAGGTGGCGCGGTTAAATGAAGAGGTCGTGGATGTTTTAACTAATTTCTTTTGTGGGATTTATACTTATTATAAGAAAAATTCTAAGCAGATGGTGGTGCCAAGATATGTGTGCTGGATGTATGCGCATATTTTTCATGGATTTAAACATCATTTGTACCCGCTATTAAGTCCAATTAAAAAAAGTTTTGAAGGAAAGTCTGGAGTGCCAGACTTGAAGACTGTAAATGTCCCAAATTTAGGGAAAAAACTGGAAATTATTCGCGGGTTTTATGGTTTGCCGAGTGATTTGTCTGAGGATGAAAATGGCTTGATTCACGTTGAAGATCAGGCTTCGTCTAGTTCGCCGCTTATTGTAGAAAAAAAAGTAGATGGGAAAAGAGTAGTATGGCCAGAGCACGCTTTTGATGAAACTGGATTGTTAACGAAGACTAATCCTGAAGAATTTAAGGGTAAAAATCCAAAACCCCCATCAACATCAACTGGTCAATTGCCGCGAGCGCTACTTAAGGACCAAGGACTGATTTGTTCTATTTTTTCTATGAGAGAATTTGATGAAGATGGAGAAAAAGCAACTGATGGATTTGAAGAACCTGAATTCTCATCGAACGTGGCCACAATTGGAATGGCTGGAGAAATAACGGGGGACTCACCGACCGTTACTGAACCAAGTGACCCACAAATGACTGCCGGACGTCTCTGGACTGCTACTACAGAAATTGAACCACTGACAGTGGAAGCTGATTCAGACAGCATTGATGAAGACAGCATTGATGACCCGGATGATCTGGAGGAAGTGGATGATGGGCCGGAAGGCTTTGATGCAAATGCGGTATTTAATGGTTCGCGAATTGATGATGAGGCCTTGGCTGAAGCACTAGGAGGCCCCGTAGAAAATCCTGAACCGCGAGATTTGCCGGCAGATGATTTGGCTGTTTTGACTGAAATCCCACGCAAGAAAACGCGAGGGAAATTGCTAGCTTGGGCAGCGGCAGCGGGGTTGACGCTTATAGTTTGCTCAGGAGCTGGAACAATGCTTTTGGATCATATTAGAGGTAATTCTGGCGACGCTCCACCTGATGATGCTGACGCACCGGCTTTAGCTGGCTATATGCCCGGGGGGCTTGATGCGGGCGATATGTCGGCTGGAATGATGGAACAAATTGATGAAATAACACCGGATTTTCATGAAAGTAGCCCGCCGCAGGGCTCCATTCTTGAAGTAATTCCTGATCTTGAGGTGACTCCAGATACTGATGTGACGCCTGATTCTCCTGATGATCTTTCTGATGAATTAATCGAAGCCGGCCCGGGAAATTGGCCGTGGAATATTTTGCAGGATCGTGTTGCTGAAAAACATGGTGATGGCAATGGAGGTTTAACACCTGAAGGTCACCGTGTTTTATCGCAAATGAATGCTGATTTATTGGCTCAAGCAGCGGCAACAACTAACTTTATAGCAGATGCCGAGATACCTATGCACAGCGCTGATTATTTACAAAAAACTCTACCAACTCTTGATGGGTGGGGATGGGATTTAGACACTAGTAATGTCTCTAATTTAGCAGAATTAGTTGAGCAATTACCACAAAGCCAAGCCGATTATTTAGTGCAAACCCTAGCCTCTACGAGATTAGATCAAGAAGAAATTCAACCACTAATGGAGTTGGCTCAAGCCATTTCATTCCCAGGAGAGGCACCAATCCCAGACTTGACCCCAGACTTAGAGCCAGATGATGATCCAACGCCAAGCCCTAGCCCAGATCTAGATCCTACTCCCGAAATAACTCCAGATAATCAATCTCCAACACTAGACACTGCTAGTCCTGACGGTTTTGGGGATGCCATGAGACCTTATGATGCGCCAGATGCTCCTGAACATTTATTTAAACCAGAAAAAGAGATTCCAAAACCACAACCTGCCCCAGAAATGCGCCCAAGTGTATGGGATGATATTGAACAACCATCAGATCTAACCGATGTTCCGGAGCCAGTAGGAATGTTGCGCGAGCAATATCCAGAAGCGACACAGGATGAGGCTGAGCGGCTTTTAGTAGGAGAAGATATAGCGGATAAGATTGTAGTGGCGGAGCCGGTGAGAGAGCAACGCACAGCGCAGCTGAAGCCTGTTCCGGCGAGCACTCCTGCACCAAAATTTGAGGCTGTGCGGAAACGTGGAGCGGTAGAAACCGTGGTGGATACAGTAGCTAAAAAAGCGCGGGGAATATTTGGTTGGGCGAAGCGCAAGCTGTCGCGCGTGACTTAAAGCCATTTTTTCAGTATAATTCGGCCACTATGAAAGACCTTTTGAAAAAAATTGTTCTGTTCTGCTTGGAGATGATCTCTAAATGGCGACTTTCCAAGATTAAACCGGAAATTGTGGGGATTACGGGGTCGGTCGGAAAAACTAGTACTAAAGATGCGATTTTTGCCGGCCTTCGTGAGTCTTTTAAAACGCATGCTAGTTCTAAGAGTTATAATTCAGAATTTGGGGCGTGGCTCACGATTTTGGAGCAGAAAACAGGTTATTCTTCGCCGCTTAAATGGCTTTGGGCACTCTTGGCAGGGCTAGTAAGCACTGCGAAGTTGCAAGAAGCGCCTTATGAAAAACTAATACTAGAAATGGGAGCAGATAAGCCAGGTGATATTGGTTATTTGGTGAAAAGAATCCAGCCAGATATAGGAGTTTTTACAAATGTGAAACCCATGCATTTGGCAGAAGGGCAGTTTTCGGATTTAGATGATATTTTTGTAGAAAAATCACGCCTGATAAAGGCGATTCCCGAGAAAGGCTGGGCGGTTTTAAATGCTGATGATAAGCGCGTGGCATCACTGGCTAAGGAAGTTTCGTGCAATGCTGTGACTTTTGGAACAGCTACCAATGCTGATTTACGAGCCCGCAATATTCGGAGTACAGCTGAGGGTCTTAAATTCACGCTTCATTATGAAACTACTTCGCACGAGGTGCATTTCCCGTACTTATTAGGAAGGTATCAAGTTTATGTGCTGCTACCAGCGTTTGCAGTGGGATTTGTAATGGGAGTTCCTTTTAAAAAACTCTATGCAGCGCTTCGAGATTTTCGACTGCCACCAGGTAGAATGAATCGAATTGAGGGACTAAAAGGTATTACAATTATTGATAGCTCATATAATGCGTCGCCAGAAACAATGATTGCCGCGCTTAATGTGCTCAAGGGCATGCCCGGGCGCAAAATTGCAGCCCTTGGATCTATAAATGAGCTTGGAGAATATTCAACCAAAGAACACAAGCGAGTAGGGCGGCATGTGCCGGCTTCAGCTGATATGTTAGTAACTGTTGGGGAGGACGCCGCGTACTATGCCAAGGCAGCGCATGATGCTGGGTTTTCAAAAGAACGCATTTATTCGTTTGAAACTTCGATTGCCGCGGCGGAGTTTTTGAAAAGCCAATTACGAGATGATGATGTGATTTTGGCTAAAGGTTCACAAAACAATGTTCGTATGGAACACTTAGTTAAGGCGCTAATGGCGCATCCAGAACAAGCAGAAAACCTGTTAGTACGGCAAGATTCTTATTGGAAACACCACTAAAACATGAAATATCAATGGCCTATTATCGGACACGTTAAGCAGCTTGAAGAGCTAGAAAAAGACCTGACAGAAGATCGTTTGTCACATGCTTATTTGTTTGCGGGCCCGAATCAAATTGGCAAGATGCCAGTGATTCGAACGTTTGCTCAGATTTTGCAGTGTGAAAATAATTTTTGTCGTGAGTGTCACACGTGTAAACAGGTTGAAAAAGGCCAACATATTGATACTTTTTTCCTACGTGACGAAGGTGAATCACTTAAAATTGAAGATATGCGCGAGCTGATTTCACATCTTTCAACTACTAAATCGAGTCCTTATAAAATTGTGGTTATTCAAAACATTGAACGCATCACAACTGAGGCGGCAAATGCTTTTTTGAAAACACTGGAGGAGCCAACGCCTGGCACTATTTTCTTGATGAGTACTACGGCCAAGCAACGGCTGCTTGCCACCCTGTTATCACGAGTGCGAGTAGTGTCTTTGCACGCACTATCTGACACTGTGATTCGTGATTATTTACGTGAGATTCGACCTAATCTGGACCCTAAAATGTCAAATCAAATTGCAGCTTTTGCCATGGGGCAGCCGGGTCGGGCTATGGTTTTTTTAAACGATCCGGATAGTTTTCGGTTTTATCAAGATATGTATCATCAAATTGCAAAATTTTTGGAACGTTCCTCAAAAACAGATCGCATGATGTATGTGGAGGGACTTGTTAAGGATCCCGAAAAAATTAAGCCTTTTTTGGAACTTTTTGTGTATGTGGTGCGAAATTCTATTTTTAAAAAAATTGAAGGAGGTCAGGTTTCTTTTTCTTATGAAAAATTGTTTGACCTTATTCAGAGACTTGATCAGGCGCGATTTGAATTGGATCATAATGTGAATCAACGTTTAACTTTGGAGAATCTTTTATTAGGGGTATAATTTGTTTCCTATGTTTTATTGGATTTTATTTTTAATTAGCGGCCTAGCTCTAGCATTAATTTTCTGGAGAAGACACCTACTAACATTGAAAAGCATTTCGTTTGCTGAGCAACTTGAAAAAGATGAAAACCGTGAAGATGATGACGAGCCACTTCCACCACAAGAAGAACTGTCTGACATGCAGAAAAAACGTCACGACGAACAGCGCGCCCGTGAGGAACGCAACTCTCGTATTCGCAAGGCAAAACGAGCTTTTAAAACCGCGGATGTACATTTTACGAAAGGGGATTATGGCCTGGCTGAAAAGCACCTTTTACAGGTTCTATCGTTTGATAATGACCACCTAGACGCTAACCTCAAATTAGGACTTTTATACTTGCACCAAGAGAACTTGCCACGGGCTGAGTTTTTCTTTCAAAAACTAATTGATCTCAAGGAAAGTCCGGTTTATTTAAGCAATTTAGCACTCACCCTATACCAACAAAACAAGCTAGAAGAAGCAGCTAAATTATATGAACGCGCGATTGAATTAGACTCGAAACGTGCCGGTCGATTTGTAAGCTTGGCACATGTTTACAATGAACTTGGCGAAATGGGAAAAGCGCTTTTAGCGTTCGAAGAAGCGTCTCGTTTAGAACCACGAAACTTGGATTATTTATGGGCACTCACGGATTATTATGAGAAATTTTCAAAAGTAGAAGAAATTTTAGGAGTACTAAAAAGAATCTTAGAACTTGATCCTTATAACGAAGATGCCAAGGCGAAAATGGCCTTACTTGAAGATGACGAAGAGCTGCCGGCCGAGGAGGAGGAATCTGAAAAGGCCCCGGAAGAAGAACCGCCAGAACCAAAAGCTAATAAAGATGGGTAGGTTGAGATGGATCTTTAATCTTCTCTACATTTTGCCAAAATTTGATCAAGGCGTCCCTGAATGCTTGTTAAGG
>CAXCBS010000056.1:0-8019 GCA_963980845.1 uncultured Candidatus Peregrinibacteria bacterium
TTCTCTGTTCGGCCTCCCAAGGTCGGCCGGAGTCCTGACGACTCATCCTACGGAGCAAGCGGACAGCTGAAGCTGTCCGCTTGGCGCCGACGTATCAAGGATTGGGGGCCTGTTTGAAACCAGGCCCCCCAACCCAAAAAAAGCAACTTTTCCACCCCAAACAAGCATTTAATAAGGAAAAGTATGCCCTCAAGTAAACCAAAATATCTACGGTCTAAGCCAAGAGGTAGCCATCGCTATCAAAGTGTTGAAGTTCGTTCTGGGATGAAAGTTCCAAGTAAACGCGCAATTGAGAATTTATCAAATCTATCTACTTTGGCTGATGGTAGGCACGGAGTCGATCCACTCGCTATTCAGAATTTACTAATGCAAATCGCTTCTGGGGAGCCAATTCGGGCTCGCTTAGAACCTAAAAAAACTCCGGGGAAATACCGTGAGCTATGGGTGCCACAGGACGAAACTTATAAAAAACTTCTTAGGAAAATAGGAAAAGTTTTAAGTAGTATGGCCACTTCGGCCGAGGCTATTGCTTTTCGCCCACGGTTAAGCGCTTATCGCGGTTTTCGCGGCGCGCTTGATGATTATGAGGAGGGCTGCGATGAAAAAGAAAAACCTAAAAAAATTAATGCCCAGAGTGAGGGCCATGTTATTCACACTGCATATCAAGGTGATATCAAAAATTACTATGGCTCTATTACTCATGAGCAAGTTCAAGAATTTTTGCGTCTCAAATTAATGATGATGCTAAGGAACGTATTACCAGACGAAGAAATTCAAGAACTAGCGGACTTAATTACTGACATTGCTTGTCCCGGGGAAGTTTTGCCGCAGGGATTTAGCACTAGTCCGGCCATTGCTAATGGAGTCGGGGTGCCAATTGATCTTGCTGTTCGTCATGGCGTACGTGACATTCTTGGTCCTGATGCTGTATCCGAGGTAATACGTTACGCTGATGATATTTGTATTTTAACAAGTGAGGAGTATAACCGTCGTATTATGGGCATGGTGGCTTCTGTTTTGGACCGCCAAGGTCTAAAATTGCATCCTAAAAAAACCAGTGTTACCCGCGATTTTAGATTCGATTTTTTAGGGGCTCGTATTCCAAATGATGGTGATGGACCACTTAGATTCGAAGTTCATCCTGATTATGTTAGGCAAATAGAAAAAGCCATGCGGTATTGTCTTGAAAATCCTGATGAGGTTACTCCAAAAGAAGTTAGACGTGTTGCCGGAGGTGTTACTCATATTAAACACGTTTTAATGTGGGGAACGCCACATATGAAAACTCTGCGTCGCCAGCAAAAAGATCTTTTGCCACGACGTTTAGATGTTGGTGGGCTTTGGAAAGAATTTTTTGAAACTTTTGATACTAAGGGATATTTCACCATAAAAGATCCTACAACTGGGGACCCAGTCCCATTTATAAAAGAAGACACCATGAGAGTGCCTGATAAGAATCTAAAAGAAGGGAGAATCACTACTACTGACGTTCCTCGTGAAGAGGTTTTAACTGATGCTATTCCTTTTGACTGTTCTATTGAAAAACTTGAGGAAGGAGTTGTTCAAATAAATGACTTTCGCTTAGACAAGGCGCATTTAGAAGGAATTGGTTTTCCAACTGATCCTTCCGCGGTTGACGATTTTCTTTATGAACATGTTGAAAGCGCATTAGAATCCAAGATTGAAGAGCTAAGAGAAATGATTATAGATCGCAAGGTTAATAAAGATCCAGAGGCTATTTTAGCTCCCGAAAACGCGGATATTTGGGGACTTTTACAGGAAATGTTTTTAGAATTTGCTAAGTGGCATTTAGTTGTTACTAATAATGTCCCGGGCTTTAATGACCCTGGATTTGCAGAATTAACTGGTGAAATTGGACACGATATCGTTAGAGATGGCACAAGTGTTGTCGGTTCAAGAGTTCCGGTTTTCCCCGGAATGATTGGCGAGCATTTCGGAGGATTTGTAAAAATGCTAAGACAAGTATTAGCCGCAACTTTTGATTTAGGAAAACTTCAGGAAGCTTTTATGTTAAAGCCTAAAGTAATACAGAAAAAAGCCTCAGATAGATTTGTGCGTCCTCGTACTACCCGCGATGCTAAGGGCAGACTATTAACCTTACCAAATATTGGCGAAGGTGGAATTGTAACCGCTAGCGGTCGCCTAACTCGTGAGACTCGGGAAATCTATGGCATAGAATAACCTTTTTCAAATGACTTACGCTCTTGTTGAAAAGCACGATCCAGAAAAATTAGCAGACCTGTCTATTCGGGATGATTTTGCTGAAGCCTTAGAACAAGACGGCGAGGGGTTAGACCCCATTGCCGTTCCTCATATTATTCGAGATACTTTAAGGCTAATTAAGGCTGCCCGCATTGTGAGTCAATCTGAGTCAGATGAAGAAATTAGAGAAATTGCGGTTGATTATATTTATACCGGGCTCATGGAAATTGCCGGTAAATATGGGAAAAAACTAGAGCAAGCTTATCAAGATAGTCGTGCTTATTGTTTAGATGCGGATTTCGAAGGTCACAAAAGTATGGGACAGCCAACCTTGGCTAATTTTCATGAAATCGAGGCTGCTTTGCTAGAAGCTAAACAACAATCTAGACAGGTTCGATCTAGCGTTAGTGAAGGCGTAGAAAAACAAGAAAGCCCAGTTTCTTTTCGAGGAGCAGCTGAAATTGCTGAAGCTGCTATTGCCAAGGCGCGCGCAATTCCTGAAATTTTAAAAACTCTTACTAGAGCTCGAGAGCGTTTTTACGGAAACCCAACTTTGCGTCTTTTGCTCCAGGCCCAAACTCATTGTGAACATTCAAGAGCGCTAAAAGATGGAGCCTTAGTTGTGGAAGGAGAAATGGTTACCAATCTAATGAACGCCATGCATTTAAAAGTTTACGGACGTAAACCAAAAGATGCTCTTGGTTTTGCTTTTGGCGGGCCTCCTGGATGGGGAAAAACTGTTAATGTTACCCATTATATCAAGGAAGCTATCGGCGTAGAGCCAATTTCAATTGATATTAATGAGGGTCAAAACGCTTTTACCTTGCTGGCAACTCCTATTTTAGTGCAGTCAGATTCAGTTGGAACCACCGTTAAATACTTAGATCACTTAGACAGTATGTCTTACGCAGAATTAGTAATGACTGCCAAAGAACTTTCAGAAGAAGCTCGAAAAGCACGCGAAATAACTACCGAAGATCTAGAAGGAGAAGAAAGCGAGGAAAAAGTAAAACAGCTCCGAGCCAAGCTAGGCTCCGGATTAGTTAAAATGAAAACTGAACAAATGGCGGAGGTCGTTGGAACTATGGAAAGACGAGGATTGTTTTTTTATGGACCAATTTACTTAGCTATGGAACGTAATGTTCCGGTAATTATTAATGAGGTGCAGTGTTTAGAAAACGCTGAATTTTTACACTCTTTAGCTACCGCTATTCCAGCCACTGATGAAGAGGCGGGGGAGCCACCATCTTTTACTCCTACGCTTGGACAATCTAGCGTCAAAACACCGGGTTGGTTTTTTAGTACAATTACTAGTCGTTGGATGCGAGTTCCTGACAAATTTAGAATTTTCTTTACCGGAAATATTGGCCAAGAATTTGATAACCAAGGATTGCCAGGAGCTTTAGCTGACCGTTTGGATGATCGATTTATTGAAATGCCGAAACTGCCTGTGAAAGAGCAGGTCAGCCTAGCGTGGAAACTTTGTTCAGATGATGATGGAGTTTGTCAGTTAACTTCAGGGGAAGGGGCCAAACTTTATTTCTTACTCACCAAGGTTTTCCCGCACATGGAAAAAATGGGTCAAAACGAATCCGGTCATCAATCTACCAAAAAATACATTTCGATTCGGACAATTCAAGGAATTTGTGCCGGACTTTATCCACAAGGAGCTCAGTCTATCGAGGACCAGCAGCAAACAAAAGTTTCTTTTGAGGAAGCCTTATTCAATAGCCTAATTAACCCTGCTATTGCTAACCGTCGCATGCAGGCTTTGAGTAATATGCTTGCGGTTTTGTCAGCTTCTAGAATGATTACAAAAACAACTATGGATCGGGTTGAGAGAGCAATGCCAAGCGTTGATCGCAAACAATTAAGAATCATGACGTCTCAGTCGAAGGGGGGGGGAGGGAAAAAAAGTGCCGCCGCTCCTAAATTCAGCTTAGAAGGCATTACCGATCGGACTTTTGATGATGAATGTGTGGTGTGTAGTATGTGTCAGTGTCCGGCCCACGCCGTGGAGGTTCAAGAAGAGGTCGAGGAACTAAAATTTCAAAATAGTATCCTTAAAATTGGACTTGATTCCCGTGTGATTCACAAGCTTCTTGGGCAGCAACAAAAACTCATTGCTCGTAGTAATTGGGAATGGTTGTTACATGCTCAAACCTCTGGTCTGGCCGAGGCAGCCAAATTAGGAACAGTCTTAAATGATGATCAAAAAGAAAGTCTCGCCAGATTTGTTACGGCTAAATTAGCCCCGTTATCAGAGGGGGAGTTAACTGTTTCTGGATGTGAGGAGGTGATTACTTTTCTCGAGTTAGCTAAAAAATCCAATGTGGTCGAAGAAGCTTTGCAAGCACATAAAGGTGATATAACTCGTGCTTTGCAACTTGCTATTGAAACCTGTTTTGCCGCGTTCCAAGGAGAAGAAGGAGATGAGAAGAAAAAGCCGACTACGCTCAATGACAATCAACTAAGAATGCTTTTTGTTATCAAAAGAGCTCGAGCCTTAGGCTACGGGATTCGTACCCAGGATTTTGAGGGAGCCATGGTTCAGCCGCTTATAGCTAGTTTAAAAAGTGTTACCAAAAAAATTATGAGGAAGCCAGATGCTGCTGATATGGCTACCTACGCCACTACTTTGCAGTGCGCTCGTACTTTGTTTAGTGAAGAACTTGATCTCGAAACTTATTTAAGAGAGGAACACCTAAGCCCGGAAAGCTTACCGCAAATGTTTACTATTTTTTCAACCATGTCCTCGGGACGTCGATTAATAGATCCAGAAAGAACAGTCAGAGCTAAGACGAAAATGAAAGGAAGGCCCTTTAGAGTCATGAAAAGCCATCGGCAAGCAAGTCTCAGCGACACACAACTAAGGTCGTTATCCCTCGAAGCATTTATGAGTCTTGCCACTGCTTTGGAAGCTTGGGGCGCTTTGATGGCTAATTTGAATGTAGCTCCTGACCAAGATGGTGACCAAGTAAAAATGATTAGTAAAAATATTCGTGCTTGGCTTTTAGCTAACAAAGACCACCTTCTTGTTGAAGGTCATTTAGCTCCTTATTTAGAGTTGGTTTGTCAGCTTGCTAGAGTTCAAGGACAAGAAATTCAAGCGATTTTAACAAAAGTAGTGACACCCGTAGAGGTTAAAGTGCCTCCAATGCGAGTTTTCTAACCTCTCCTCGGCATGCCCATAGATACTCCAACTCCAGTTGATGAAAATGAAGAAAATACAGAAACTCCGGAAGCTCCTTCTGGGGCTTTAAGTGAACTTTTCGAAGAAACATTAGTAGTGATGCTAGAGGATTTGTCCGGGCAAATAGGAATGTCGTGTCAGCCGTATGAAGAATATCCGGCCAAACCAAAAATTGGGATTGGATGGTACACCTATCCGGGGAGAAGGACTATTTATTACAACCCTTATCATATAGCCGAAAGAGGTCCGCTATATTCTTTCCCGATTGTTGCTCACGAAATCGGACACCACCACCCAGATATAAAAAAATTCCAAGACATGTGTTCCCGACTCGGGCCAGATTATAGTCACTTATTTCCAGACGCTCTTCCTAGTGCCAAATTACTCCGTGATTTAGATAATATTAGTGCGGATATTTATTTAGAAAGACGCAATAGCACCGGGATTTACGAAGAAATGATGTGGGAATTAAATTGCCGCGCTCTGGCGCAAGATTTTTTGTCTCCTGAGGATTTTGAGGAGCACGAGGGTGATTTTAATGAGGATAATTTTCCTTGGGAAAAAGCAACCTCTCCCAAAGAGAAGAGCCTTCGCATTCAACAATTTAGAGCTGGGTTACTCCTTATGGCTAAATTTGGGCTTCCTCCAGAGGAAGTTTTTCACGAAGAAGTTCAAGAGGCCCTAGAAATCGCTTACGCTCACGTGCAAACGATTGCTAATCCTAATTTAAAACAGGTTACGATTAGTCACAAAATGCACGCTCAAATTCAAATTTATAGCCTTGCGGCTGAATTGCTTGAAAAAGATGTAGAAGAGGGACGGATTGGTGAGGCCGAAGAAGGAGAAGAAGGGGACTGTAAAAGCCAGGAGAAAGGAGAGCAAAAAGAAGGCGGCCGTGATGGAAGGATTAAGGAAATTATTAAAATGTTAGAAAAAGGAGAGGCCAAACATGGAGCAAAAGCAGCACCTGTTGGTGGGAAACCAGGAAGTAGCGGCGAAATAGGAGAAGCTACAGCTCAAATAGGCGCTAATATCGATGAGGCCTTGCAAGGGTTATTTGATAAGATGGTTGGTTTTAGGGCTGGGGCCTTGGCCGTGGCACCAGATAAGTTGCGTGATTATCTCGCTTACATAGAGCAACACGAAGCGCAAATACAACATTTCACTGCGATTTTAACAAACATGCTTTTAAAAGATCGTGTTTTAAAAAGAAAAACAGGCAAACGGCAGGGGGTTATGGTTCAACCAGGGTTAGGAGTACAAACTTATCATCAGATTTTATCTGGCGACCCTCATCCTCCCACTCAAATAGGATTTGAAAGACAACTTAAGCCACTTGTATTGCAGGCCGCTCTTGCCCTAGATGTGTCTGGAAGTACTTACCAACTGATGGATGGGCTTTTGGGATTAGTGGCAATTTTTGTAGAATCAATCCGCCGTATTCACGAACAGCTTTTAGGCAATCCTCGCAAGTATAATTTTGATCCGCGCCGCGATCGCAATCCTGGGCAACTTGAGTTAACTCGTTTTGCAGACACTCCAGAATGTATTTTGCCAATGGGAAATCTTGTTGATCTACCCGCTGCAATTACGGCTTTTTCTGATCTTCAAGCTATGGGGGGCGGGACTTCAATTAGTACTGCCTTGGAATTTGAATACGATCGCCTTACCAAAAATATTTCTCACGACCAAATCGTTCGTATTTTGGTCCTGGTTACCGATGGATTAGATCAGGGCGCAGCTCTAGATGCAATTGTGAAAAAAATCACCGAAGATCCACGAATTTATTTTATCGTGGCTGGAATTGGGCCTAATCATATGGTTCAGAAAGCCATTATTAAGCAGTATCAAAAATTCTTGAACCCCCAAAACGCTTACCGGATGTGGGCCAATGGCTTTCAGTCGGTAGGCCCCGCCATAGGAGAAATCATTGCCTTTTTCGAAAGAAAGCTCATGGAAGAAAGAGCAATTAGAGATCAGCTTTTAAGGAAAAGGTCAGGCTAATGTCCCCTTGGAGGCAGCATTCTGCGCCATGTTTCTACGCCGTCTATGTAACCGCGGATTAAGCGGCCATTTCGAATAATAATCGCCACATTATCAGCGGAGATTCTTACGTTTACAGCAATCTCAGCCCGAAAATCTATATCAATAGTATCGCCACTTTGGTAGGTCACAGTAATAATTTCATTTGTGTAGTCAATGCTATAAGAATCAACATAACTATAGTCTGGCTCAGTTACTTCTTCTTCCTCCTCCTCAGCATTTATCACGGTTGGGAATCCTTCGTAATAATAAATCTCGCCAGCATCTTCTGCTAAATAAATCGTTGTACCATCAAATGCTACTCCTTCTTGAGTGTCACCTTCTAGTTCGTAGCGTAAATCAGTTCCATAATCATCAGTCAGCACAATAAAAGTAGTTGGCGCTGTTAAGTCATCAACTTCCATTAAAGAAATTCGGTTATAACCATCATAAACCGCGTAAAACACCCCATCCATATAATGAAGCCCTGCAATGTCAGTATAACCAACCGGAGAATCCAGTTCAGCAATAAAACTCACACTTCCACCAACATTCAATTCAAAAACAAATACGTGTCCGTC
>CAXCBS010000057.1:0-8004 GCA_963980845.1 uncultured Candidatus Peregrinibacteria bacterium
AAAAAGTGCCCAAACTTCCATTTCTGGGGCTCCAGGAAGCGCTGTAGACACCGTAATTTCCGCTATTGACCAAGCCGCCGCATCACCATGGTTTTCATAATTCCAAATACGCAAATAAGTTGCGGTCGCAGAACCAGTAACCTCAGCCACTAAATCATTATCATCATCATAAGCCGGAATCGTTCCAAAAGAATACCATTCCGAAGTAGACGGCCCATACTGAACAATATTATTAGCATTAGTAGCTGTCGTCGCGATTCTATTAGCCGAGCCGCCCCAAGCCCCATCCGGACCATGAGTAATATTCAAACCAGTAACATCATAGGCCCCCCCTAAATAAACTGTAAAAAGAATCGGATAATTAGGTCCATTAATATGAATCCCCGTAGAAGTATTTCCATCCAAAATGTCTCCTGTGACATGAGGTGCTGAATCCCCAGTATTATAAACACAAGCCAAATCAACTGCGCCATTATCATCCTGTTGATCATCTCTACAAGAACCCTGAGTTGGTGACATTATGCCTGCCAAAACAAAATGCGGCAAAATCATCACTGCGATAATTAATGCTGCCCCTATTCTTTTTAGATTCTTAAACACATTTGGGAGGTTAATCTATACATATAAAAAACCAGATCTAACCCTGAAAGTCAAGAAATCACACAAACCAAAAAGTGCGCCCAGCAATTGGTACGCACCTTTTAAAATTGATAACATCTACCTCTCTAAGCTCTTGTAAGTTTAATATCTGGAGCAGTTTTATAAACCACGTAACCCATAATTGGTAAAATTACGAGCAATGCCCAAACTCCCATTTCTGGAGCAGCTCCGCCAGCGGCAGCAGTAACAGCAGTAAACTCACTTGGTTGCCACCCAGCACCAGGATTCACATTTTCCCAGTTCCAAACGCGTAAATAACGAGCAGTAGCTGAACCTGTAACTTCAGCAGAACGATCAGCAGCATCATCATATGCCGGAATATTACCAAAAGTATACCAATCAGAATTATTTGTACTCCATTGCACAACATTACTAGCATTAGTAGCAGTAGGAGCAACTCTATTATTTGGTGTCCCATCAGCATGATGCATAATTGTAAGCCCTGTCACACTCAATGAAGTACCAAAATCCACAGTTATCAAAATTGGATAATCAGGACCATCAATATGATTGCCAGTATCACTATTTTGGTCATAAACTAAAGTAGGAGTGAAATTGCCACAAGACGTCTCAGCAACATCATTAGCATCAGGCCCATCATCTAAACAAGTTGCATTAGTAGGAGTTGCCGAACCAGCCAAAGCAAAGTGAGGAACAATCAACATCGCAATAACGATGGCGGCACCAAGCCTTTTAAAACTTTTAAACATATTTTTGGGAGAGTTAAAGATTATGTTTATATAATATAAAAGCACCTAACTAAAAAGAAAGTCAAGAAAATCACTCCTGCTAATTAGAGCCCTCACCCCCTTTTTGCTCTTTCTCCCGCGCTTTTCTCAATAGCTCTTTTAAATTCTCAACTTCTTTTTTAGAAAATTCTGCTTGGGCTTGCGGGACATCTCGCTTTTTAATTGCGGCCTCGGCCCGCGCCACAGCATCAGCTGGAAAAGGATTTTCCTGCCCGGCAATACTAAGCACAGATTCCGTTACAAATATCGGGGCCTCGGCCTCCAGAGCCAAGGCAATCGAATCACTAGGACGGGCATCAATTTTAATAGTCTTTCGTCCTGATCTCACATAAATCTTGGCAAAATATGTCCCGGCTTCAATTTTTTCTACAGCCACTCGCAAAACCTTGCCGCCTAAATCCCCTATCACATTCATAAGCAAAGTATGTGTGAGCGGCC
Organism: uncultured Candidatus Peregrinibacteria bacterium; assembly: GCA_963980845.1. GTDB lineage: Bacteria > Patescibacteriota > Gracilibacteria > UBA1369 > UBA12473 > JABJMC01. Next base: position 1,848 of record CAXCBS010000057.1, read on the forward strand.
GGGACACCTCAACATCCTCCAATCGCAAAGCAATCGCCCGCGCCTCTGACTCCCCAATCCAAATCGGCAAAATCAAATCTGAAACCGGCTCATTCAAAATCACCACTGGACTACGCATGTGCGGCTCTTCTAAAAGAGCAATTATCCGCATCTGCACTAATGGATCTTTTTTCTTGGGCATAAAACTATTTCAAGCTAATTGAGTTGGCAAAAGCTTCTGTTTCTTCGCCATCATAAGGAGCAGCATGACCAGAATCAATTAAAACCACTTTATTAGTTACCCCTGGATAAACATAAATCCCAGCGGTCAAAAGACAATTATCATCAAATTCATCCCCAAAAGGATAAACAACAGAATCAAAACCATAAATACTCTTATCCTCACCAACATAAAGCGCTTCCACTACACAAGCTTCACTATTATTAAGTAGCACGGCATTTAACGCCACCAAAACATCACTACTTACATCCACTTCCTTAACTGTTAAATCTGCAATCGATACATCTTCTACTAAAAGAGAAACCGTATCTCCTTCTTCACTAACCGTAACCTCTTGCTCATAGGAAAGATCCAAATATTCAAAACTAAGACCAAGATCCTCAGAGGTATAACTAAGCAGTTCCGCCTTAGGTCCGCACCCAACTAAAACTAGGGCCAACCCCATAAAAGCAATAAATTTTTTCATAAATAAGTAGGTTAAAAAGTACCGCCATTATAAAACTTACGATGAAGAAGGCAACCTCTAGTCTGCCGCAGTCACCAAAAACTGCAACGCCTCCGGATACCCAGAGTAATCATAAAGAGGCTCACTAGTACTCATTCGCCAACCACCAACCCCAGCATTACACCCACCTCCACTAATAACCCACGTTGCTTCCTCCAAATCTTCCGGCGAAATAACACAACGACCTTCTCGAAAACCATCATAACCACTCGGACAAACTCCATCCCCCGCATACTCCCAATCCAATAAATTCACCCCCGCCACCATTTCCAGTCCAAGCTCGTCCGCAATTCCCATTTGCTCATCATGCCAAGTGGCAAGGCCATCCTCAGCCTTAACTCTACTCATCTGAGAATAAATCGTATCCAAATCAGTTGGCACATAACCATTAACTTGAAGATCATCCGGATCATGGCGCAAAATTATCGGAAAATCTTGATCATCAGAAATATTTAAAACCTCTTTCGCCACCCCAGCCATATAATCCAAAGTTTCTAAATCTGGCCCCTCATCCGTAAATTCACCTAAATCATCTAATAAAAGCACCCCATCAAAAGTCCCATCATCAATATAGCACTGCAAATCCATTCCCTCATACGCACGCATTAATGACTCCCAAACCACCAAATCCAAGTTCCCGTCTTCATCAATACAATCCGTTCTTTTCACCAATTGAGGCGTGTATTTAAGTCCAGCCTCTGAAAAATTATCAAGTAACCACTCAATATACTCCGGGCTCGTACTAATTATTCCGTGCGTCATACCTGTTAATCCCGCTACTTCCCGCAAAGAATCCGGATAATCATAGATTCCTCCAAGCTGCCAAACATAGAACTTTTGGCCTCTATCGGGGCATATTAACTCACCGGTATCACCCGTATCTCCGGTGTCGGCCGTGTCATCTGTATCAATTACATAAGCTGTATCTGCTGTGTCCCCTCCCGTATCATAAACATTCTTAATTCGACCGTTAGTATCATCACAAGCTGCCTGCAAGCAACTTGCCAACACAAAAGGAACAACTTTTGTTAAAAAATTTAATCTTGGGGATGGGCCTTCATTGTTTAATGTAAGAGCCACAGCGCAACTATGACACCTCTTAAGGTAAAGTCAAGGCGTGGCTGGGGTGCAGGGATAGATAGTTGCTTCGCAACTATCACATCATCGCTCGCTCAAAACTATCAACGTTAACGCTGCTGCTTTCTCGCTCGCTCGATGCTCGAACCTTCACAGGTTCTTCATCCCTGAAAATTGAAAACCGCCCCCAGAATCTGGGGCCGCTCTTCAATGGCTGGGGTGCAGGGATTCGAACCCCGGATGCATGGACCAGAACCATGTGCCTTACCACTTGGCGACACCCCAGTATTTAAGAAGCTTCTTTTTCTAAAATCACTTCTACATCAGATACTAACTTTTCAATCTCTCCCGACACACTTTCTATAACATAATCACATTCCGGAATCCACGTTAATTCTTGCAAATAACTCTTATACCGACGCTCCATTTCCTCAATCGACATAGCCGCACGTTTAAGAATTCGCTGCTGCAACGTTTCCCAATCCGGCACTGTTAAAAAAATCGATACCAACTGATCTTTCGGAATCATTTCTCGGATTGAACGAAGACCCTGCACATCAACCTCCCGGATCACGGTTTTACCCTCAGAAAGAGCCTGCCTAATCGGTTCTTTAAGCGTTCCATAATAATGGTTTTGATGAACCACAGCATATTCCAAGAATTCTCCCTGTTCAATCTTGCGCTCAAATTCAGCCTTAGAAATAAAATTATATACCTCACCTGGACGCTCTTTGGGACGCTTAGGTCGAGTCGTACAAGAAAGCGGAAATACATACTCTGGATGCGCCTCTCTTAATTTAGCTAAAACTGTTCCTTTGCCGGAACCTGATGACCCTAATATTAATATAAATTTTCCACTCATGGGTGTTGACGTATTTTTAAATGTGTGCTATTATATAGTAATCCCCTAAAGGATTTTGAAAGCTTTCATAGTTTATCAGAACTTGAAGAGGATTGAAATTCCAGATGAAAACTGGTAAAATAGATAGATTTGATCTTTAAAAACCTGTCGGCCAAGAACTCTCAAACCTGTTAGAAAGCAGAAAGGAAGGAGGGCCTCACGAGTAAACTTTCCATTTTAGTCCCTGCTCGTGCCTCCCTTCCTTTCTACTTTTTTATTCAGGTTGCGGTTACAACCTCCCGTTTTTCTCGTCTCTCTCCCTCCCAGGAGATCAGACTTTAAAACCAAAACAAAAAAGCTTTAGCATTCACCTGCTTTAAAACAGGCGATGCACCAAACAAAAACAAAAACTTATTTGGCGGTGAACCAATCAAAAACTCACCAAAGAACGGTAGAAAGTAATGTACTGAGAACTAACCGACTCGTATGTAAAGGATTGCTCTAAACATTCTCCCTGTCTCGACTAAGATCGGCAGATGCGAAAATGGATGATGAGTACCTTGCGAAAAAGCTCACGTTTAATACTGTGAGCTTTTTTGTTGTAATGAAAAGGGGAAACTAGAACGGCAAATCTTCAACCGCAATCTCTTCTTTTTTCTCAACCTCATCACTTACGGTTGGAACATCTGCTTTTGGTTCTTCGTCTTTGATTCCAACTGGCGCACGATCAATTGGAGCAGATCCTGCTGAACCACGTGAGCCAAGCATAATCATATTATCAGTCACAACTTCGGTTCGATAACGTTTTACGCCATCTTGTCCTTCCCATTCTCTGGTTTGCAATCGTCCTTCTACAAAAACTTTGCTTCCTTTTCGTAAATATTCAGCACAAATATCAGCTAACTTGCCCCAAACAACAATATTATGAAACTCAGTTTTCTCCTGTTGTTGGCCGCTTGAATCAGTCCAACGACTATTTGTAGCAATTCCAAAATTAACAACACTGCGTCCACTTGGTGTTTGGCGAACTTCTGGGTCTCGAGTTAAATTACCAATCAGCTGCGCGCGATTTAATGACATAGACATGAATCCGTGGGTTTAAAAATAAGCGTAGCGTCATGCTACTAAATTAAGTTACGTTTGCCAAATGTTTTGCCTCGCCTTGCGCAGCACTTAATGACATAATAGTCGCGCTATGAATTCAATTTATGTTTTCCATTTAGGTCGCGAGAAAAACCTTTCCTTAGCCGAAATAAAAGCTTTTTTTCAAAAAGAGCCCACTCAATATGGCGAAATTGCCCTACTCCCCATTAAGCTAGATGACCCCCAAGCCGCTCTTAATCACCTTGGTGGAACTCTAAAAATCAGCCGCGTTATTGAAACTTCAATTCCCAAAACAATTCTAACCGCTAAACCAGAAGGGAAAATTAAATTTGGGTTAAACGTTCTCCCAGAAAGTCGCAATTTTTTACGTCAGGAACTTAAAAAAATCAAAGCCGAACTTAAACACTCTGGCCGCAACTCTAGATTTATAAACAAAGAATCAAACCTTACAACCGCTATGATTTCCAAAGGCGGTTTAATGAAAGATTTAACTGATTTTAACCTAATAAAACTCCCCGAAGGACAACTCACTTCCCAAACCGTCGCTGTGCAAGATTTTGTTAGCTACAGTCTCCGTGATTATGAAAAACCAGTCCGTTTAGCGCGTGAAGGAATGCTCCCGCCCAAACTTTCCCAAATCATGATTAACTTGTCTGGGGTTCAGAGTGGCACGCTTTATGACCCGTTTTGTGGTAGTGGAACTGTACTGGGCGAAGCCTTAATAAAAGGATATGACGTTATTGGATCAGACTTAGACCCCAAAGCCATTGATGCCTCAGAAAAAAACTCCATTTGGATCAAACAAAAATTCAATGCCTCTGGTGAAATCAACTTGTTTGAAAAAGACGCCCAAGAACTCACTGCCAAAGATTTCCCAAAAAAACCAGATCTCGTAGTAGCTGAAACTTTCCTCGGACCACCTTGTCACTTGAAAATGACATTTGGCCAAATCAAACAAATTCAAGAAAAACTCATGCCGCTTTATGAAAAAACCTTCCAAAACCTTCATCCCCTACTAGCCAACGGAACTCCGCTTGTTATTGCTTTCCCCTTACACCACGTTAATAGAAGTCCGCACCCACTTGAATTAGAAAAAATGCTCACCAACCTAGGATACGAAGTCAAAAAATCATTCACCTATCATCGCCAAAAACAGGTTGTCGGACGCCACATCATGGTTTACCACAAATCATAAGCCCACACCGTAGTTGCCCCGTCATAGAAATAAACGAAATTACCTTTTTCAGTGTATACCCATACTAAACTCTCAAAATCCATTGGCACCTCAAACTCCCCAAAAATCGCATCTCCAGCCTTATTCAAAGCATACAACTTAGTTTGCCCTCCATCTGGCTCAACCGTTAAATAAAGCCCATATTCGTGATCCAAGGCTACTATTTTTTCGCCATACAAAGCCGCTTTCTGAGCCTCATAAGTCACAATGTCATAAGGAGTAACTCCTACAAAAAACTGACCCCCCGCCTGATCCACATAAAAATTTTGCTGACTCGGAACCGCAAACTCATCCAAAAGCTCAAAATCATTCAAACCATCAAATACCAAAACCTTGCCGTCCTTATCATAAACAAACAACTTAGAAGTTGGCTCATACACCTGAATATCAGCTTCACTAACATCTAAATATATATCTTTCACAATGCTTCCATCACGCGCATCGATAACTCCAATTATATCTTGCGCCGGCAAATCCCCTGGCACTAACACATAAATAACCTCGCGCGTAAAATCATAAGCCATATCTCCATTAAAACTCCCCCTATATGGCAATGGATAATCCCCAATTACATGATGTTTTTCAGGGTGAATTACATAAATATGCGATTCCATTGAATCATAAATAAAAGTCTTATCAATCGGCTCGCTATACGCTGCCCCACCTAAATAGCCAATCTCAAAATCAAGCTCTGCCGCCGAAAAAGCAATTGGATCCAAATTAATAACCCTCTCCTCCAAAACAGGCGTTGTCACATAAAGATGTTCTTCAAAACCAACCGCAATCTCTCCTCCCCCATTAAACTCTCCATCCTCCCAATCCTCCAAAAAACGAGAAAAAGGAAATTCTTGCTGCTCTTGAATTTGCACCCTCCGATTTTGAGAATCCCAAACATACCGACCCACCTCATATTGATCATTTTCTTCAAAACTAAGATCTGGCACCTGATTACACCCGGAGAGGAGCACCAAGCTAGTAACTAACAACCCTGATAAAAAATGTACTTTATTCATGTCCCCTCAAATATACCAAATTTTTCAGTTGAAAAAAATTCTCGATTTAACTATAGTTACGCCGTCGCTCTTTTCCAGACTACCGAACGAACCTAAGGTTCGTGAGGAATAAAGTGAGTAAACTCCGGGTCTCGTGGGCCCCGAGGTTACGAAAACATTATAG
>CAXCBS010000058.1:0-7662 GCA_963980845.1 uncultured Candidatus Peregrinibacteria bacterium
GGGTAGTATTGTTATTTGCGCAAATGGGGTAGCTTGACTCGTATGACATATTTCGACCTGTCGGGATTGTGTCGTGTCAAATGTAACCTCCTATTATGGAGGGAATTTTCTAGTGTTAGGATTAATTTACTCGAGTTATACAATATTTGGCCGTAGACCTACGAATTATTTATTTATTGATTTTTCGAATAGGAGCCTAGCTTGACAGGTATAAAATGATTTCAGGTTGTCTCAATCTCACATGTCAAATTTAGGCTGCGGTATAACAAAAGAGATAATAGGGAGACATTGTAGGTCCGAGCGGTAGTAGGAATTGATTTTTCCCCTTAACCACAGTATCCTACGGGCGCTTAAAATCTAACCTATAGGATTATGGACCTCCCTGTTCTCGCGGAGCTAACCAAAGAAAACAACCCGCATCTTCGAATATTGTCATCTGGTTTTCACGCTATGAATTTGCGCCAGATTATGTCTGTTGCTGATAAGCATAATTTTGGAGTGGTGGCGATTAACCAACGCAACAAATATATTATGCGTGCGACACTTGAGGCGGCTTGGCAAGCGAAATCACCGGTGATTTTGGAAATTGCGGAAAGTGAAACTTCTTACTGCAATATGTACCCGGAACGTTTGTCTGATTTAGCGCATGAAATGATTGGAGAATTGATTGAAAAATATGGTTATGCGGTGCCAGTAGGACTTCATCATGATCATGTCCAAAAAGACACCGAAGGTTGCACGCAGCGTGCGATTGAGGCTGGATTTACTTCTATTTTAATTGATCTTTCTAAAAAATCCTTAGAGGATAATATCGCTGGATGTCAGGAGGTGGCTAAGAAAATCTATCCACTGGGAGTTGATTTAGAAGTTGAAGAAGGTGTGGTTCATTCTGTGGGGACTGAAGAAGCAGAAAAAGTTGCGGCTGATGTGGAGAATTACTACACCAAGACCGAGGACATGCATAAATTAATGGAAGAAACTGGAGGGACTGGAGCTTCTTGTTTTATTGGTAATCAACACGGTATTTATAAGGAGGAAAATCCACGTATTGGGTATGATCGTTTGAAAGAGATTTCTGATTCAATTCGTTCGCTTGGAGCTTATCCAGTTATGCATGGTGGTAGTGGACTTAAGCCAGAACAATTTCAAATTCTTGTAAATAACGGAGCGCGGAAAATTAATTACGCGACCAGTGTTCAAAACATTTTCTTTAAACACACTCCTCAAGATTTGCTTGATCGAATGGATGCTAAGGGTGAAGAGATGGGACGACCACGTCGCAAAGTTTATATGTTGTTTGAAGAGGAATTCGATAAACTTGATCAGACTGCAGCTGTTTCTGAAATGACTGAACACATTATCTATATGATGACTGAAGCGTTTAATAGCGCTGGGAAGGCAGAGTTATATTCTTAATTTTTTAAATCTTTTTAAAATGATTCGTGTTGGAATTAATGGCTACGGCCGGATTGGGAGAGGAGTTCATCGTCAGGCGATTTTCTCTGATGATATAAAAATAGTGGCTATTAATAGTCGTGCGGGTGCTGATTCGCATGCTTTGCTACTTAAGAGAGATTCAGTTTATGGAACACTTGATGCGAATGTTGGTGTAGAAGGAAATGATCTTAAAGTTAATGGTGATGTTGTGAAAATTTTTCAAGAACGTGATCCAGAAAACGTTCCTTGGGGAGATTTAGATGTGGATGTGGTAATTGAATCTACTGGTAAATTTACTAAACATGGTGACGCTCAACGCCACATGCAAAGCGGTGCGAAAAAAGTTTTGATTACAGCGCCATGCAAAGACGATACGGTCCAAACTTTGGTTATGGGAGTTAATCACAAAGATTACGATCCACAGAACTACAAAGTGGTTTCAAACGCTAGTTGTACAACTAACTGTTTAGCGCCAACTATGAAGGTTTTGGTAAATGATTTTGGTGTTAAGAATGCAGTGGTAACTAGTATTCATGCTCTTACCTATACTCAAAACTTGCTCGACAATTCTAGTAGTGATTTTCGTCGGGCTCGGGCTACAATGTCTTCTGTTATTCCAACAACTACTGGCGCCATGGCCGCAATTTCACAGGTGCTTCCAGAATTAGATGGCAAGGTTTGTGGAATGGCGTTTCGTGTGCCAACTCTTTGTGTGTCTTGTCTTGATATGGCTGTGACTTTTGATCGCGAGGTAACTGTGGATGAAATTAACGAAGCTTTCTTAAAAGCTGAGAGCGAAGAGCTTATGGGAGTGCTTGGCACTTCTGACGAGCCGCTTGTATCCATTGATTACAAAGGCGATACCCGTTCTTGTGTAGTTGATTTGCAGTCTACAAAAGTTATTGACGGCAAAACTGCCCAAATCGTAGTTTGGTATGACAATGAATGGGGTTATATTTCACGCGTGTCAGATTTGATTCGTTGGATTTCAGCTGAGTAATTAGTGATTCCAATGTTTCGTCTTTTCAATCTTATGATGATGAGGGTGTTTTTGATGATGCAGAACCGTGAGACAAAGTCCGATCAAAATAGCAACGCCACCGGTTAAGTGATGGAAATAAAGACTTTCACCAAGAATCACCACCGCGAGAGCAACTCCAATAAGTGGAGCCAGCAAACTGGTGGAGGAAGCAATGGTGGCTGGAATAAGTTCTAGAGTTTTGTACCACATTATTTGTCCGAAAACGATTACAAAAAGTGAGAAAATTAGGATTGGAATGAGGATCTCTTTGTTAAGAAGTTGGGTGTAATCGTGACTAATTGGGAAAAGTAAGGGGATAATAAAAAACAGAAAAATAGCACCGACACCGTTACGAATTAAAACTACCAATTCGGGTGAAACATGGTGGATGTTTTTTTTGAAAATGCAGACTGAACAGGCCCAAACTAGTCCGGAGGCAATAATATATAAATCGCCAGGATTAGCGGTTAAAGAGGTTTGGAAGTTTTGAGTAACAATGAGAATTACGCCAATAAACATAAGAACAATTCCAAATACTTGGTGACGAGAAATTCGTTCTTTGAGCCATATAAATGAAATGATTCCTACAAAAACAGCTTCTAAGCGTCCGAGAATAACAGAGTTAGTGGCTGTGGTGTCTTTGAGTCCGGTAAAAAGCAGGAGCGGCGCAATAACAGAAGAAAGAATGGCAATGGAGGCAAGAAGCGCAAGATGTTTTTTGGGGAGGCGATGGATTTTTTTAAGTTCTGGTAAAAATCCAAAACAGAGCAAAATTGCAATTACAGAAAATAATTGGGCAAAGCCAGCTAAGGTCTCCGGAATAAGATTTTCGAGGAGAACCTTGGCGAGGATGGAGTAACTTGAGAGGGCGAGGACCGCTAGCAGGGCTGAGCTGATCCCCTTGGAGTAATTACTCATAAGTTGATTTTAACATGAAATTCAGAATTTGCTTGGTTCGTTTTTTCCAGGAGTGGTTTTGGGATTTTTGATAAGCAGCCTTGGTTTTGGCTTGAATCTGGGTGGGGGAGGAGTTGAGTGCTTTTTGGATTTGGGTTTGGAGATCTTTTGAATTGTCGGGTTTGAAAAAGAAAGATTCTTTTTGTGTGAGAACATTCTGAAGAGCGGGCACGCGACTGGCAAGGATGGGGCGGCCGCTGGCTAAATATTCAAATAGTTTGAGCGGAGATGTGTCTTCGCGGGAGATGGGATCGCGGGCGCTGTTGGGTAATATTAGCAGGTCAGCGGCCGCCAGATAAACTGGCACCATGTCATGCGGGACAAACGGGAGGCAGAGGGCGTGGGGGGCCGCGACGGAGAGTTTTTTGAAATCAGATTCCTGGGCGCGGCCCCCCAAGAAAATAGTAGTTACGTTGGGGAGTTTTGCCGTGGCTTTGGCTAATGTAAAAACTCCTTTCCATTCATACGGAGAGCCGGTGTAGAGAACGATTGGTTTTTTAGGCGGGAGTTTCAGTTTTTTGCGGGCAGTGTCTTTGCTTGGCAGTTTGCTAAACAGTTTTAGGTCCACGGCGTCGTGGGCAATGATGGTGGGGATGTTTGGAGCTAAGCGTTTATATTTTTTTGCAATCCCTTCGCTAATGCAGACTAGGCCAGCGGCTTTTTTGAGAGTCCATTTTTGGTAGATTTGGCCAAAGCGGGTTTTGGGAAAAGTGTGTGCTTCAAAAAACCAAGGCGTGCGTTTGCCTAGAAAAGCTAGGATGCCGGCACTGCGTGTATAAATTAAAGTGTCTTTGGTAATTAGGCGGCGGCGTTGTAAGCGAAAATTTAAGAAAAAAGTTAAAGTTTGCAGATACCAAGCAGTGGGGCCAGGGATCCAATGATGGTTGAGTAAATCAAGGCAACGCAGCCTTTTGATAGGAACTTTTTCCCTAAGTTTGTAGAATTTTTGGGGATCAGAAGTTTTAACGTTTTCGGTTTGTTTGCGCTCTGGTACGAGGATAGTGAAATTGATTTTGGCTTCCAAAAAAGCTTCGCACATTTTAGCGATTTGCAGTCCATTGGCTTTTTCGTTGGGAAAGCGGTTATTGGTAATGTAGAGGAGGCGCATGGTACAATTCTACCATGAATCTTCTGTTATTTAATTTTAAAACTGACGCAAAATGTGATCTGCTTGGCGTGACCACGGACTGGATCAATGCCTTTGCTCCACATTTTGAAAATGTTTATGTGATTACCTCTGAAAAAGGGGATTTGAAATTAGCTGATAATGTGAAGGTTTATAGTTTGGGTGTGGAGAAGGGGAATGGGTTATTTAAAAAACTGATTCGTTTTTGGCGATTGATGAAAAGTGTTCGAAAAGGGGAGTTTGGATTGGTGTTTTATCATATGACTTATCATTTTGCGGTGTTGTCCTGGCCTTTTTTACGAAAAAAGAAGGCGCCGCGAGTCATGTGGTATGCGCATAAATCGCGTCCTTTTGGCCTGCGACTCGCGGCGCCCCTCTTAGACCGTATTTGTACTACATCGGAGGTTGGCTGCACTGTGGCGCCGAAAAAGCGTGAAATTTTAGGTCATGGAATTTCCGAAGATAAATTTTCGTATGTGCCTCGTAAGTCGCATGGTAAGTTTGAAATTTTGTCAGTGTCACGACTTTCGCCAATTAAGCGTTTGGAACAGATTATTGAAGCGGTTTCGTTAGTGGCTCATGAAAAAGGTCACGGATCTATTAAATTAACAATTGTGGGAGATGCCCCGCTCAAAGAGCACAAAAAATATAGGCAACAACTTGAAGCTCGGGTAGAGGAGTTAGGACTTAGTAAGGTGGTTAAATTTGTGGGAGCAGTGCCTTATGATGAGGTGCAGCGTTTTTACGAGGAAGCAGATTTAATGGTCAATGTTTCGGATACTGGTTCAGTGGATAAGGCTGTGCTTGAGGCTTTTATGACTGGTCTTCCTGTGTTGGCCTTAGAAAAAGGTTATGGTGAGGTTTTTGAAGGTATGCCTTCGGGCAAGAAATGTGCGCTTAGTAATGCGGAGCCCGAACACGTGGCGGAGAAGATTGAAAAATTTATGGAACTTTCATATTTGCAGCGTTCGGAGCTTGGTAAATTTTGGTCTGATTCAGTGGCGGTAAGGTATGGCTTAAAGAATTTTGTGAAAAAAGTTTTAAAAATTCGCGATAACTTGGTATCGTAATACCCATGAAAATACTAATCACTGGATCGAGCGGAACAATTGGCACGCGACTCATGGAGCGGTTTTTGGAAGAGGGACACGAAGTAATAGGTTTGGATTATATAAAAAACGAATGGAATGAAGAGTTAAATGAAAAAAGCTTGCTGCTTGATTTGCGAGATTTTGATGCTTGTATGGAGCAAGTTCCGGAGGGGATTGATGTATTGATTCACTTGGCAGCCAATGCGCGTGTCTATGATTTGGTTTTGGAACCAGATTTAGCGCGCGATAATATGCTTACGGTTTATAATGCTTTGGAGCTCGCGCGTCGCAAAGGAATTAAGAAATTCACTTTTGCCTCATCGCGCGAAGTTTATGGCAATTCTGACAAGGCGATTCATCACGAAGATGAGTCTTTTGTTAAAAACTGTGAGAGCCCGTACACAGCCTCTAAAATCGCGGGTGAAGCTTTGGTCCATTCCTACAGCCAATGTTATGACATGGATTTTGTGATTTACCGTTTTTCAAATGTTTATGGAATGTATGACAAGAGTAATCGTGTGGTGCCACTGTTTATTAGAAGACTGGTTAAAAACGAACCAATTACTGTTTTTGGACGCGAAAAATTATTAGATTTTACTTATATTGATGACACTGTTCAAGGAATCATGGCGAGTGTTCTTCAGTTTGATAAAGTTCGGAATCAAGTTTTCAATTTAGCGTTTGGAGAAGGGACTTCAATTTTGCATGTGGCAGAAATTTTAAAAGAACTTCTTGGAAGTGAAAGTGAAATCATAGTGGGCGATAGCCGTACTGGTGAAGTGATTAAATTTATTGCTGATATTACAAAAGCCAAGGGAGCTCTTGGTTATAATCCTACAATTTCTTTTGACGAAGGTATCCGGCGTTCCATAGAATGGTATCGAGAACATCTTTATTAAATCTTCATGTCGACTAAACCCACGGTTTTATCACTCGGATATACGAAGGATCTTTTGCAAGAAAAAAAATCAGCTGGTGATAATTTTGGGCGTCTTAAATTTTATGCTGAGGCGTTAGATAAATATTTAATTTTAGTGCTTTCATTGCAGTCTGAAAAACTAAAACCACGTACTATTGATAACATGGAAATTACGCCCACCAATGGATGGGGTTATTTGCATGCCTTATTTCGAATGTACAGATTGGGAGCGCGTTATTTGCGACATGAAAAAGTGGATGTGATTCAGGCGCAAGAAGCGTATATGACGGGCTTAGTTGGACTGTTTCTTAAGTGGCGATTTAAAAAACCGCTTAACATCTGTGTGTATGGTTCAAATCCTTTTGATAAACATTGGCGACGTGAGTCGAAATTTAATTTTGTGGTGGCGCCAATTGCGCGTTTTGTAATGAAAAGAGTGGATGGGGTGCAAGTTGATGGGACTTTGACTAAAAAACGCTTAATTGAGGCTGGGATTAAATCCGAGCGAATTGTTTTTAAGCCTTTGATCCCAGCTAACTTAGCTGATTTTTCAAAAATTGATGGTACTAGTTTGCGTCGTGATTTATTAGAGGATGGAAAATTTGAACAGCTGCTGCTTTTTATTGGACGAATGAGTAAACAAAAAAATGTGCCGTTTTTGCTTAAGGCTTTTAAAAAAGTTTTGCATGATTTGCCTGCCGCCCGACTTGTTATGATTGGGGGCGGACATTATAAATCGCAATACGAAAAATTAGGTGAAGAATTAGGGGTAGGTGCTTCGATTTTATGGTTGGGAGCAGTGGATTATAGTGAACTTATGAAATATTACAAAGCCGCAGATTTGTTTGCGCTGACTTCTTTTTACGAAGGATTTCCGCGCGTTTTTATGGAAGCAGCTAGTGCGGGATTACCAATTGTAACCACCATGGTAAGTGGCGTGGGAGATGGGGTAATTGATGGTGAAAATGGATTGGTGGTTGAGCAGGGGGATTTAGATGGCTGGGTTTCTGGTGCCAAAAAATTATTAGAAAATCCTAATATATTTACCGCTCCACCCAAGAAATTTCCCTCTTACGACAAGATCCAAGTTGAGTTGTGGCAGAAATTAGCT
>CAXCBS010000059.1:0-7594 GCA_963980845.1 uncultured Candidatus Peregrinibacteria bacterium
GCAGGTTCAAATATGTCATACGAGTCAAGCTATCCCATTTGTGCAAATACCTATATTACCCAAAAGGCTCCTCCCCTCTAATTTTGCCCACGCCTTAAATTATGATACATTACGACCAACTTGTAATGCCTCCCAAATGCTAAATGATGAGCAAAAACAGGCGGTGCTAACTTTAGATGGGCCGATTCGCGTGCTGGCTGGTGCTGGCACAGGGAAAACTCGAACTTTGATTTCGCGTATTGGTCATATGCTAAAAACCGAAGCCGCTAAACCAGAGGCGGTTTTAATCCTTACTTTTACAAACAAGGCGGCGCAAGAATTAAACGAACGACTAGAAAAAGCTGAGCTTCCGAGGGTTCATGCTACTACTTTTCATGGACTAGCAGCCGGACTTCTCCGTAAGTATTGGAAATCGGATTTTACGATAATGTCGCAAAAAGAACAGGAGGATGCATTGCATGAAGTTATTTATTCACATGAGCGAGAAGACTTACGAAACGTGGTTTCGGATTTTAATAACGTGCGGCAAGCAGCGGTTTGTGAAGCGCCTTGGCCAAAACTAATTTCCGAGTGCAGTGTGGAGCGATTTGGCGAAATTTGGAAGGCTTATCACGAAATCCTAGAACGCAAAGAAGCAATTGATTTTACAGGTTTGCTCACCCAACTTTTGCAACTATGGAAAGATAAGCCAGAGGTGCTTACCGCGTGCCAGAATCAATATAAATTTGTGTCAGTGGATGAGTATCAGGATGTGTCGCCGATTCAGACTTATTTGGTGAATAAATTGGTGGAAGGGCATAAAAATTTGTGTGTGGTTGGAGATCCGGATCAGACGATTTATTCGTGGCGTGGGGCGCGGGCTGAAACCATGGATGATTTTGTGAAAACTTATCCCCAGGCCAAGACTTTGATTTTAACGAAAAACTATCGAAACCCATCGCATATTTTGCTCGGGGCTGAAACTTTGATTAAAAACAACACGAACCGAACTGAAAAAACATTGGAACCAACATTGAATGGAGAAGCACCAATAACTTTGTTTGAAAACCGTGATGAATGGCAAACAAATGAGGTGATTTTTTATCTGTTAGAACAATTTTTTGGCAGTGATGATCATCGGCCTTTTTCAGACGTGGCGATTTTGTATCGAACTCAGCACGAAGGTCGGCAAATTGCAGCTCAACTAGAAAAACGTGGTTATCCTTTTCAAATATCTTCCATGGAAATTTTTTGGGAACATCGTGATGTGCAGCGGTTTTTAGAAAAACTACGCGCCATGCAAACCGCAGGCACAATTCCGACTGAGCACGAAGATTTTCCTAAATTTAGTGACTGGTTCCGTGATCAACTCGACAAATTTCTCTGGAACCAAAGCATCCCAGAAAACAAAGCCAAACGCCTCAATACGTTACTCTCACACGCATTTAAATACGACCATTTCGCAATCCACGAAGGCGTGGCAAATTTCCTAGACGAAGCCGAAACCGCGCAAGAAGTCGACAATTTACTCGAAGCAGACAAAATTAATTTACTTACCTTGCACGCGGCCAAAGGATTGGAATTCCCGGTAGTAATTATCGCGGGACTCGAAGATGGGAACCTCCCCCACCATCGTCTCACCGAAGATGAATACTGGCTAGGCGAAGAGCGCCGACTCTTATATGTGGGAATGACACGCGCGCAGCAACAACTTTATTTATTGCGCTCCCGCGCCCGTGATTCAAAAGAACAAGAACCATCCCGTTTCATTGCTGAAATCGGCACCGACCACTTAACTTACGGCCAGTTGCCAGACAAAATGGCGCTCGCAAGCCAACGCAACCAGGTTAAAAAAGCGCAGACGAAGTTGTTTTAAGATCGACTTTGCCTCTTATTTTTGGTATAATTATAAGATTTATTAATAAGTCTTATGCTTTTTCCAACCGATGAATCGGCTCAACAATATTTCGAAGAACGCGTCCCGGATCCTGAAGATGTGAAAGACGTGGATTTAGAACCTTTTAAGGAAAGGCTTTTTGATATTCCAGATGAATTACGTCGAGGAGAATATGAATTTATGGGACCTAATGGTTTAAAAATTTCTTTTAGACTAGAAACCAGTCAGCATTACTTTTCTAATTGCTATGCTGACTTGCGTGACGATGAAGACCTTCAAGGAATTTGGAACCCAATTTATTCCATACATGATTTAACTATTGAGACGCCAAATTTTTCTTATAGCCTCAAATATCCTGCCTCACAGAATCACGCTAGAGTAGGTTTTATTTATTGGCTACGAGGTGTAAATAGTGGTGATGATGAGTTAACCCATGATTATGTAAATATAGGAAAAAAGAAAATTTATTTATTAGACGAAGATGGTTTTATGTCGCGACCTCTTGATTTATTAGGATTTTTTCATGAGGTAGCTCATATCGAAACTGATCCTGACCTCCCTCATAATGAAGACACCCAAACTTATAATGAATGGACGGGGACAAAACCGCGAACTAAAAAAATGACTGCGTACGAGCTTCAACGTGAAGAGGTGGCTAACGAGTGGGTGAAGGAAAACTGTATGGCTCTTTTTGAAGATTTGGGCTTTACGCCAGAACAGGTGGCAGATTTTTATGATCACGTTCAATTAAAGTCCTACCATGAGATGGTTAGGAGTTGGTATATGGAGGCGATTGAAGAGTAAGCTCCTACTTCAACCTAAACAAATCCCAAACATCGTAAAAAATTATTGAAAGATACAGAAGCACTGAAAAAACAATTGAAATTCCATAAATTGAAGGATAAACCACCCCAACGGCAATAACCATGGTCTCTAATAGGAGCGCTGTTAACAGTAAAAATAAGAAAGTAGCGCTATGGGCTAACATTCGCGAACCTAGTGATTTAAGATTAATTTTTTCATAAGTAAAAGCAAAACTGGCAAAACTTACTGTTACCAAGAAAATACTAATAACTAAAAGCAAATCGCCCATGACTTCAGTTGAAACTACACTTAAGCTTGTTTTTAAATTTGGGTAAAACAAAAAACAACAAACAATTACTATTAGGTTTTTGATTGTGCTTTCTTTGATAATGGTTTCTAGATGTTTTTGGGCCATGTTTTTAGGTTAAAATTACATCCTCTCCGGCGCCTCAATTCCGAGAATTGCTAAGCCGTTTTTGAGAACTTGGGCTACGGCCGCGATAAGTTGCAAACGGGCAATGCGCTTTTCCGGAGTGGGAGCGTCGAGGACTTGGTGCTTGGTGTAAAAACTGTTGAAAAGTGCGGCTAAATCGTGGAGGTAATTGGCAATGGTGTTTACGCGATATTCAGTCATGGCGCTAGCAACGACTTCGGGGAAAAGTTGAAGTTTGCGCAGCAGGGCAATCTCTTCTGGCTCGACGAGATGTTCGGCGCTAACAGGTTTGTTTAGGAGTTCGTTATCGTCTTCGGTGCGGCGCAAGATCGACTTGATGCGAGCGTGAGTGTACTGCAAGTAGGGCCCGGTATCGCCATCAAAACGGACTGATTCTTTGGGGTCGTAAGTAATATTTTGAGTGGGATCGATTTTGAGAATTGCGTATTTAAGGGCGCCGACCGTGATGAGTTCAGCGGTTTTGTGAAGCCATTTTTCGTCTTTGTCAGTGTTGCGTTTTTTAACTTGTTCGTAAGCTAAGTTGTGGACTTCATTCATAAGGTCGTCGGCATAAATTACGTTGCCTTTACGGGAAGACATCATGCCGTCCGGAAGGCCGACTACACCGTACGCTAAATGAAAACAGCGCGAGGCGTATTCGTAACCAAGCAGTTCAAGAATTTTGAAAACTTGTTCGAGGTAAAGTTTTTGCTGGCTGGCCACCACATAAATGCGGCCGTCTAATCCAAATTCAGCAAAATTTTCTTCGGCAAGCTTGAGGTCTTTGGTGGCGTAAATTGAAGTGCCATCTCCGCGGAGCAAGACCTTGTCTGGGTAGCCGTGGTCTTCGAGTTTGGCAATTATGGCACCGTTTTCCGCACGTTCAGCAATGCCTTTTTCTAGTGCTTCTTTGGCAATTTCTTTTCCGGAATCATTGTAAGTGCTTTCGTAAAAATAATGTTCAAATCGGCAACCTTGACGTTCGTAAGATTCGGTCCAGCCATCATAAACCCAGTCGTTCATCTTGTTCCATAATTCGCGGGTGGCAGGATCCTCTTTTTCCCATTTTCGAACAATTTCTTGAGCTTGTTCCATAAGTTCTTGATCACCGCCTTCTACTTTTTGAAGTTCTTTTTCAAATTGTTTGTAAAATTTTCCTACAAAATAATCGCCTTTGGCGTCTGAGGATTCCGGGGAAGTAGAGCGGCCCCATTTTTCGTAGCCAAGCATGCTTTTGGCAATGTGAATTCCAATGTCTCCAACGTAATTAACAGGAATAGATTCGTAGCCGTTGGCGCCCAGTAGGTTGGCCACGGCCATACCGAGAAAATTATTGCGCATGTGACCAATGTGCATTGGTTTATTGGTATTGGGCTGTGAATATTCGATCATGACTTTCTTTTTGGCTCCGGCAGAAGTTTGGCCGTAATCGGAGGCGCCGGAAAGAATGCCGCGCAAATTACCAACAAGATATTCCGGCGCCACATAAAAATTAATAAATCCAGGGCCGGCAATCTCAATAGTCTGAATAAAATCTGGTTTTTCGAACGCCGCAACGATAGATTGCGCAACTTCGCGTGGATTTTTTCCAACTTTTTTGGCTAAACGAAGCGCGCTATTACAGGAGTAATCGCCGTGCGTTGGGTCGGTTGGATATTCGATTTCAACCGGATCATCGGCGTGGTCTGGGAAAACTTGTCCCACAACTTTTTGGACAATTTTGGAGAGATCATTTTTTAGCATAGTGGCCTAAGATTAGCAGAAGGCTAGCAGATATGCCACCGGATATGATACACTCTTCTTGATTTTATGATCGACCAAATCCTCATCCTCATCTTACTGCTTGCCCTCTCTGGATTTTTCTCTGGAGCGGAGACAGCGTTGGTGTCACTTTCACCAGCGACGGTTCGTGATATGGCCCAAAAAAAACTAAAAGGCGCCAACTGGGTCAAATTTCTAAAAAGCCATCCCCACAAACTACTTATTACGATTTTGATTGGGAATAATTTAGTGAACATTTTGGCCTCGGTTTATTCAACTATGGTTTTTCAGGAGATATTGGGTAGTGCGGCGCTCGGGATTATTACAGGTGCGCTTACTTTGTTTATTCTGATTTTTGGAGAAATAGTGCCCAAGTCTTTTGCCACTAGCTATGCCAAGAGCTTGTCGCGCGTGATGGCCATGCCGCTTCTTGTATTGTTTTGGATTTTCACGCCAGCTGTGTGGCTACTTGATGGACTGGTAAAGATTTTATTATTTGTGAGTGGTCGCAAAAAAGAGTCCCACGTAACAGAAGATGAATTAAAAGCTTTTGTCAGTATTGGAGCCGAAGAAGGAGCAATCGAAGATGATGAACGCGAGTTAATTGAAAACGTTTTGGAATTTAATGACATCCGCGTCCGCGATATTATGGTTCCGCGTGTGAATATTCAGGCCCTTCCAGAAACTGCCACTATTCATGACGCTGCGGAATTTGTTTTTGAACACCACCATTCTAGAATCCCTGTTTATAAAGGTTCAATTGATAAAATGGTTGGGCTTTTAACTGTAAAAACTCTACTTCAACACCTGCACAAAAAAGAGATGAAAAATAAATTAAAAGACTTAGATTTACTTGAGCCGTTTATGATTCCAGGTTCGAAAAAAATCAATTCTCTTTTTAATGAATTTCAAAAAAGACGAACACACTTGGCAATTGTGCTAGATGAACACGGTGGAACTATGGGGTTAATTACTCTAGAAGATATTTTAGAAGAGATTGTAGGTGAAATTGTGGATGAATTTGATGAAGACGAAAAATCTGAAGTAACCTTAATCGGCAAAACAGAACTAGAAGCTACTGGAAAAGCGGAAATAGAAGAGATTAATGACGCTCTCAAAATTCGAATTCCGTGCCAAGATCACAAAACAATTTCCTACTACATCACAGAAAAACTAGGCCGTTTCCCACGTCGTGGCGAAGAAATTAAAGGCAAAGGTTACACCATTACCGTGGATGAAATGGAAAAACACACCATTACCAAGGTGACGATTGTGAAAGGGCGCAAGAAGAGTTAGATATCTCTTTTTCTATACCGCAGCTTAAATTTGACATGTGGATTTAGCGCAACCTGAAATCATTTTATACCTGTCAAGCTAGGCTCCTATTCGAAAAATCAAAAAATAGTTTCTCCTCAAGTCTATGGTCAAATGTTGTGTAATTCGAGTTAATTAGTCCTAACACTTAAAAAATCCCTCCATAATCGGAGGTTACGTTTGACGCAACAATTTTCCCACAGATTCAAATATGTCATACGAGTCAAGCTACCCCATTTGTGCAAATAGTTATATTACCCCCCCTTCCCACAAAACACATTCACCAAACACGTCAACTCACGCTCCTTGAAGGATTCCTCCTTTTATGGTAAAATTCTATGATTTAAAAAAATCAAAACTAACACTAAAACAAATACATTATGTATCGCACACTATCTTTTCTAAAAAAGACGCTTCCGCTGGCGCTAATGACGCTGCTCATACTTGGAGTGACTCAACTTGCTCTGGCTGATGAAGCTCATGACGAGGAAGACGCTGAACTTCCATCTTATGTAGATGGACTCACCGTAACTCCTAGCGACTCCGAAGTTTCACTGACTTGGGACGCCGCCACAGATAACGTGGCCGTAACCGGATATAAAGTTTATTTTGGGACTGAGTCGGTTACTGAAGCCGGAGAAGAATATAATCTTGGCTCTTTGGAGACTGAGGATGTACTAGAATACATAGTTCCAGGCCTAGAAAATGGTACAACTTACTATTTTTCTGTGACTGCAATGGATGAAGCGGGAAATGAAAGCCTAGAATATTCCTATGAGGAGAGTGCGACTCCCGAAGGATCTGGCGATGACGGTGAACATCCAACAGTATCAAATGCCGAGGCAACTAGCTGTACTCAAATTGAAGTTACTTTTTCAGAAGCAGTTACTTTTCCCGAGGAAAATGCTGATGAAGCCTTTACTATTGAAAATTTAGATAGCCTTCTTTATCTCACGGTAACTGGTGTTAGTCATTCTGACGCCGGCGACGAGATGCTAGTGCTTGAAACAGAAGAAATGAGCGCCGGCGCCCAATACATCATGACCGTGGGCACGGAAATCGAAGACCGTTTTGATCACGCCGTGGTGAGCGGCACTTCTGATACTGCAATTTTTAGCGGCGCAGAATGTGTGGAGGAGGAAGTTATTGAAGAGGAAATTATTGAAGAGGAAATTGTTGAAGATGAAGTATTGGATAAAGATGAAGAAGTTGATGCGGACGCGGATGCTGACGCTCCATCTCTAGAAGAAGTGACTGTGGTTTCAGCTAATGAAGTTGAACTTTTATTTGATGAGGAAGTTTACCTCCCAGAAGGTGAAGAAGATGAAGATCTGGAGGCGTTTGAAATTTTTGATGGCAATGACAATGTGATTGAGTACAATTATGTTCACCATACAAACAGAGAA
>CAXCBS010000060.1:0-7532 GCA_963980845.1 uncultured Candidatus Peregrinibacteria bacterium
TCCGGGAAAAAGTCTGGGAGGCCTTTGTGCATGTCTTCGACGTTGGCATAGGCTAGGATGGGCTCAGAGGTGGTTAAAGTGTCTTCATAGGCTTGTCTCATGCCTTTGTCTCCTTCGTAGAACGTGACCTTTGGTTTGGTACTTTCTGGGTTTTCTAGGGAAATTAAGGCTGGTAACACGTCTTCTATTTCTTGTTGGTATTTGGCGAGACGTTTGCTGTGTTCAACTTTTTCGCGCTCTAGGTAGTTGATGAGCTCTTTGGGGTCTAGGGCTTTGAAAAAAGTAGAGCCTCCTTTTTTTGTGGAGCTGATTAAACCTTTTTTGGTAAGGCTTTCAATAATGTCATAAGTGGTGGTGCGGTTAATGCCAGCTTTACTGGCAATGGTGGAGGCTGGTTGAGCTCCTAAGCGGATAAGTTGTAAGTAAATTTTGGCCTCTTTATCGGAAAATCCTATTTTTTGAAGTGTAGTTAAAAGCATTTTTAGTTGTTGGTTAATTATCGACAATCTAATTATAGCTAAATTTAACCTGTAAATCAAGAGGTGTATTGAAAGGGCGTTTGTTTGCTGTGACGGTTGACAGGCGACAAAAGTTGTTTTATAATACAATCCTTAACAAAAATGTCAATGGAACGCCTTACTTTAGTTCAGCCTCGGCATGTCTATGCTCCGCAGCAAGGGAATGGTCATATACATTTGTCAGCTCCGCTTGTTACGGCCGCGGCGCGGATGATTGATTCTGGTGTTGATCCAAGCGCTATTACAATGGTGGATGAGAATTTTGGTGATGCTCCAACAGGGGAGATTGAGGCAGATGTTGTGGGTATTAATTTGGTAGGAGCGCCTTATATCCCGGTAGCGATTAAGATGATTTCGGATAGGGTTCGGAGTGGTGCGAGAGTTTTATTGGGAGGGCAAATTATTGATAGTTTATCTATTGAAGAGTTTGAACAACTTTTTTGTTCAATAAGACCGGATGTGGAGGTTGTGAATGGGAATGAGGAGATTGCGAGGTATTCGCCGGAGGAAGAGGTTTCTTCTATTCCGGTGTGGGATTTAATACCGGACGAACAGATGAGGGAGTACTTAAGTCATGAGTTTTCTTTTTATTTAAGTCAGGGGTGTAAATATGGTTGTAGGTCTTGTCAGGCAAAGAAAGGGCGCAAAGAGAAGTATCGCAATATGGAGGTTATGCGAGAGGACTTGGAATATTTGATATTGCGAGCAAAATCTCTTGGGCTTTTGGAATTCAAGATGTATTTGTCGAATTTAGATATGTTGCAAAATGAAGAAAAAATAATGGAGTTTGGGAAAATCGTTGGGCAATTGCGTAAAAAACATGATTTTCATATTAATTTTAGAGGTCTTGCGGGGATTGAGTCTTATTATTTTTCACATTTATATACAATTATGTGTTTGAGGGATGTTGGTTTAACTTCTATTGCTTATGGGATAGATGGCAATCCTAGTGTTTGGAACTCTATTTTGAAAAATCAAAATCAAGGAAATGAAGGAGGATATAAGAGGTGTGAGAGTGCTATAGCAGGTACGAGCCAAATGGGGGTTACTCCAGAAATTCTAATGGTTTTTGGATATGATCAAGATACGAGAGAGTCTTTACAAGAGGCGTGTGATTTTGTGACTGATATGACGGAGAAATATGGAGCTGTTCCGCGTCCGCATGTGGCGAAAACAATTATTCCTGGTGCGGATGCATGGAAGGCTCCAGAAAATCGTGAAATTGTGTCTCATTTACTTGAGAATCCAGAGCGGTTTAAAGATTTGGATTATCTTGCCTTGGCGTCGGATGTTACGCATGAGGATGAATTAGGCGTGTTAGTTAATGAGTTTGCTACTAAGGTAGCAGAATTAATGGGGGGAGATCCTTGGGGGGAGCTTGTTTTGCCCAGTTCACCAGAAATGAATGTAGGGAAATATGATCGGTAGGTTACCGTCTCTTTTTTTTGTTCTTCTTTTTCTTACTCTTAGGCAAATACTTGTGATGAGTTGTTTTTTTATCTTTTTTGTCGAGGAGTTCGGGTAGGTGTTTTTTGAATTTGTAAAGGTTGCGTCCAACGTAAACTAGGATTCCAATTAGGAACAGAATTAAAACAATACGCATGGCGAAATAGGGGATGTTTTCGTAGAGGAAGAACAGGAGTAGAAAGCCGATAATTCCAAAGGTGCGAAGGTGAGACGCTGCATTGGGCAAAAGCTCTTTGATTGCTTTGCGATGTGGTTGTCTGTTAATCCATTTTTCTAGATAAAAAGAGCCGAGGGCCAAAATTAAAAAGAAAGCAATTAGGGGCACCATGAATTTAAATTCAGAGCCGGGTTGAAGTTGAAATAGATAACTTAGACTGAAAAGTTTGAAAAGATTCATTTTTTCTTGGGTTTAGTTGTTCGTGTTCTTTTATAAAGAATTCGAGCAGAAATGGCAAATATAATTAAAGTGACGACATGGCCGACACGGATTGGTCCAATCTGAAAAGTGTCGTCTCCACGTAAAAATTCCATACCGAAACGGGATAGAGAATAGGCAGAGATGGCAAACAGGGCCCAGTTGTGTTTTTCTCCGAGCTTGGGCCATTTAGCAAGGACTTTTTTACGGGTAAAAATAATAGCGAGAATAACTAGAATTGAATAAATTTGAGTTGGGTGAATTGGTACGGTGTATTTAACGTTGGTGTTTTCAAAAACCACGCCCCACGGCAGGATGGTTTCACTTCCGTAAGCTTGTCCATCTAAAAACTGTCCTAAATTACCGATCATAATCCCAATAAAAATAGGAATTATGGAAATTTCAGCCCACTCTAAAATGTCTTCTTCCTTTTTTCGAGCGTGATACCAAAAAATTAGTGTAAAACCAATTAGAGCTCCCCAAAAAGAGTAACCTGGCTGCCAGAAGTATAAAATTTGTTTAAGCACTGTCATAACATCTAGCGGCCCAAAATAGCCCCAGTTGGTTAGGAAATAGACCAGTCTTCCCATAAAAGCAGCTCCAATTAGCAAACTCAGGCTATGATCGAGCACAAAACGAATATCTAATCGTTCGTATTTGGCTTTTTTAATAAGAAGAAGGGAACTGATGATAAGAGCAATTACCACGCAAACCCAGAGGGAGTAGACTGTAAAAGGTCCAAATTTGAAAATTGTAGGAAACATAGTTAAAAGTTAAACAAGACCATTAAAAATAATACACTCACCAGACTGCCAAGGCCGTAAGTGGCGAGGCGACTGCGAATGAAAAAACTGAGTTTTACGCTGGTGCTGGTATGGATTAAAAACACCAAGACCAATAGATATTTGAATAATACTGAGTCACCAAGATCAAACGGAATTCCAAGCAATGGATCTAACGCTAGGCGTGTGGTGGTGACATAGTGGCCTAGGAAATAATAGATAAGATAGAAAAGTAGCAGCCAACCTGTAAAAGTGTTAATTTCTTCGATGAAATAGATTTCGCGTTCTTTGCGAATCATCATGTTTTGCTCGTGGCGGAGTTGTTTGGAGACACGAATTTTGGCGCGAAGGGCTTTTTCTTCGGCCCATAGTTTTTTGAAACTATCAAAAGCAATGGATCGGGTTTCTTTTGGTGATTTGAAAGCAATTTTTAGGGCAGTTATTTCTTGGGTGCGCAGGGATTTGAGTTGAGTTTTTATCTTGAGAAGTTCGGGGTTAGGGGTAAATGATTCTTTTATGGCTCGAACTGGTTCAAGTAAGAATTCAAATTTGCCACCGCCAAGTTTTTCTTCGAGCTTTGCTAGGGCGGCTTTTATTTGTAGGCCAAGGTCGGTTTTGGAGCCGGCGGCACGATTTAAGCCCACCATTAGTTTTTGGCTTTCAAGAACCATGGCGTTACGTTCTTGTTCATGTTCTTGTCCGGTGAGGAAAATTTCTTCTTCTTGGGTTTTTTTAAGTAGTTCCTTACAAGTGTTGCGGATGTAGTCTAAATTATTGGAACTCTTGATACGCATTAATTTGTCGATATCAGATTCGATTAAGGCTTTTTTCTCGGGAGAGATTTTTTCTCCAAAATTAGCTAGCAAGGTGTGGATTTTTTCAATAATGCCATCTACGTGGGTAAGTAAGGCCTCTTTTTCTAATAAAAATTCAGGAGTTTCTACCGCTTCTTGGATTTCTTCTTGGGCTTTGATGTCTGGGGAAACGGTTCCGACTAGGTCGTCTACTCCTTCAAGGCGGTAGCGGGTTTTTTCTCCTTCAGTAGCGCTAGCTGGGGCTAGGTATTGAATGGTGAATCTATATTCTTCAATTAGACGTTTGTAAGCAGCTTCGCGACTTTCAGAAGGGATACTTCCCTTGATGCGTTTGCCGTTTTTGTCTGAGGCTTCGAATTCAAATTTTTCTAGTTTAGCCGAGCCGTCTTCTGTTTCTTCTGCTTCTTGGATTTTTAAAATAGAAAAACCTAAGTGGTTTAACTTTTCGCGAGCCTCTGGTTCGTCTGCGGCATTAATAATGCCGGTTAGGGATTTGCCTTCCGTATTGGTTGCGGTGTATTTATAGCGCATTTATGGGAGGGCCAAGAATATGTAACACTGAGAAAAATATACTATCTACTGCAATTTGTAAATTTTGGCTGCAATCTATTCATCTCTCGTCATGGTATCTTTTTATTGATACGATTTCCTCGTGTTTCATAGATTTCGCTCAAAACTTACAAATTTCGTTACGAAATCATATTTTTCTCAGTGTCACTTCTTTTTTGTGCTGGCTTCGATAAATCCGTAAAAGAGCGGGTGTGGTTTGCTTGGTCTGGATAAGAATTCTGGATGGAATTGTGAACCAATCATGAAAGGATGGTTTTTCATTTCAGCAATTTCGACCAAATTACCTTTCTCATATATTCCGGCTACAAGATAGTCTCCAGCTTCTAGGACTTCACGGAATTTGTTGTTGAATTCGTAGCGATGACGATGACGTTCGGAAATTGTGCGACGTTTATAAAGGGCCGCGGTTTTGGAGCCAGTAGTTAGTTTACAAGGGTAGGCACCGAGTCTGAGCGTCCCACCTTTGTCTTTGTTTTTGTGTTGACCAGGTAAAAAATGAATTACATAGTCTTCGGGAGTTAGCTTTTCGTCTTCGTCGAATTCTTCGGAAGTGAGATGTTCGTTGCCAGTAATGTGGCGTGCGTACTCAATACTCATAATTTGCATTCCAAGACAAAGTCCAAGGTAAGGGATTTTGTTTTCGCGAGCGTATTTAGCGGCTGCGATTTTTCCTTCAGTGCCGCGAATTCCAAATCCGCCGGGAACAACGATTCCGGCACATGATTCAAGTTCGCGCCAAGTTTTCTTGTTTTTGCGTTCTAATTTTTCCGAATCAATCCATACTACTTTTAAGTGACGATTTTGGTGGTAACAGGAAATTTTGAGTGATTCGATAACACTAATATAGGCATCTTCTAACCCGGTGTATTTACCAACAAGTGCGATTTTTAATTCTTTGCGTTTGGATTTAATTTTTTCATTTAAATCTTTCCAATCTTTAATTCGAGGGCTGATTTTGCCTAGATTAAGTTTGCGAGCCACAAGTTGTGCTAGTTTGAATTTCTGAAGCATGAGTGGCACTTCGTAAATTGAGTTGGCGGTGTAAGCTGGGATAACAGCTTCGAAATCAACATCACAAAAAAGAGAGATTTTGCGACGAATGTCGTCGTCAATTTGTTTGTCAGTACGAGCTAAGATGATATCTGGTTGAATACCGATTCCACGTAGTTCGCGTACAGAGGCTTGTGTAGGTTTGGTTTTTACTTCGTTAGAGGCTTCGAGATACGGGAGTAAGGTTAAGTGCACAAATAAGGTGTTTTCTGCTCCTAGTTCGTGTCTAAGTTGGCGGATAGCTTCCATGTAGGGGAGTCCTTCGATATCGCCCACAGTTCCACCAATTTCAACCATCAAAACATCACAGTCAGATTTTTTGGCAGCAGCTTTGATTTTGTCTTTAATCGCGTTGGTAATGTGGGGGATGATTTGAATGGTTTTTCCTAAATATCCTCCGCGGCGTTCTTTTTGCAAAACTTCGGTGTAGATACGGCCAGTTGTAACATTAGAAAGAATCGAGCAACTGGTGTCGATGAAACGTTCATAATGTCCGAGGTCCAAATCTGTTTCAGAGCCATCATCAGTGACGAAAACTTCGCCGTGTTGAAAAGGGCTCATGGTACCGGGATCCACATTTAAATACGGGTCCAATTTTTGGGGGAATACTTTAAATCCGGAGGCTTTAAGTAAGGTGCCGATAGACGCACTGGCAATTCCTTTGCCGAGCGAGGAGCACACGCCTCCTGTTACGAAGATGAATTTTGTAGACATGGGTTAGGTTGGAGGGTTAGAGGCCGACTTTTTCTCGAACTTCGGCTAGGGTCTTTTGCGCCTCGGTTCGAGCTTTGTTCGCACCATTTTTTAACACTTCCTCAACATAGTCCATATTAGAGGTAAGCTCAACTCTTTTTTGGCGAAAAGGGTCGAGTACTTCATGGAGTTTTTCAAGAAGTGTTTTCTTGGCACTGCCATAGCCAAAACCTCCGGCCAGATATTTGTCTTTTAGGTTTTGGATTTCAGTATCAGATGCGAAATAAGAATAAAGTTTAAATACATTGCAGTTCTCATAGTCCATTGGTTCTTCGAGGGGAGTGGAGTTGGTCACGATTCCCATGACCTCTTTTTTAAGTTCGGCGTCAGTCCCAAATAAGGCGATGGTGTTGCCATAACTTTTGCTCATTTTTTCTCCATCAGTCCCCACCACTGTTTGAACTTCTTCGTTAATACTTGGTTCAGGTAAGGGGAAAGTTTCACCGTAAAAATTGTTGAATTTAAGTGCTAAATCGCGAGTGACTTCAACGTGTTGTTTTTGATCTTTTCCAACGGGGACTAGATCTGGTTTGTACATCAAAATATCCGCGGCCATAAGCACCGGATAAGTGAATAATCCGGCCGATGGTTCCTTTTTCTTTTTAGCTTCGGCATCTTTCCAGGCATGACAACGTTCCAATACGCCCATGGGTGTAATACAGGAGAGAATCCAGCTAAGTTCTGTGTGTTCCGGAACATCGCTTTGGCGGAAAAGAGTGGTTTTTTCAGGATCTAGACCAATAGCTAGGTAGTCGAGTGCGAGTTCAGTAGTGAAGTCCCGGAGCGCTTGGCCGTCGCGAGTGGTGGTTAAGGCGTGGTAATTAGCAATAAAAATAAAAGACTCATATTCTTCTTGATGAGCCACGTGGCGCTTCATAGCACCTAGATAATTGCCGATATGCGGGTGCCCACTTGGTTGAACACCGGAAAGAACGCGTTTCATAGATTTGAGAGGTTATTACGTCTCTGGCAGGATACCAGTAAATGATCTTTTTTTTAAGAACAAAATTTGGTAGGCTTACTTCCTTAAAAAAATAAAATTAATACCACATGGTTAGTGTAATTACACATAAAACAGTGCTGGGAACTATTGAGGGGGGGATAGATGAACATTCTCAATTAACAGATATAGATGTAAATATTTGTGACTATGCAGAGCGAA
>CAXCBS010000061.1:0-7489 GCA_963980845.1 uncultured Candidatus Peregrinibacteria bacterium
AACAATCCATAGATTCAAATGTAGAAACACTAATCAAAGAACGCGAACAAGCACGTGCTGACAAAAACTGGGCCCGATCTGACAAAATCCGAGATGAATTACTCAAACAAGGCATTGAATTAGAAGACACCTCGCAAGGAACAATATGGAAAAAGCTCTAAGAATACCGGCCCAAAACCGCCGCAATACGTTTTCGAGCTCCCGGATCTTCTTCTACCATAGAAGGAGTCACCACAACCGGTTCATCATCAAGACGTGCTTAACGCGAAGTTTGCATTGTCCGAGAATAAGCTTGAATTAGTTTTGCCATTTCAGGTGTTCCGCCAAATAAAACATTTAAAATTTCTTCTACGACCACAGAAGAAGCTTGTTTATCAACCAATTTTTGAAAAACCACATCACTTCCAAGCTTTGCCCAATTCTCAAAAGAATCTCCCTCATCTAATAAATTTCCATACTCTTCATTCAAACTAGACGGCGAAACATCATCAAGATCTTCGAACACATCAGAAAGACCCACCCCAGGAGGAACACTATACATAATTTTATTTTAAAAATAACGAATCACAAGCTAACACACTCCTCCGCTACTTTCCATACTGGACCAGCTCCCATTACCAAAATTAAATCATTTTCAGTTGCCGTATTTTTCAAATACTGTGCCGCAGTCTCGTAACCATCCTGAAACCCTACATTGGCATGATATTTAGAAAGCTCCAAAACCAACTTTTCAGGTGATACAGCGTCGAGGTCTTCTTGCGAATCTCGAACCTGATAAATACTTGGAATAATCACTTCATCCGCGTTTTTAAAAGACTTGGCAAACTCTTCTAAAAAATGACGCGTTCGATTGTACTGATGTGGCTCAAAAACTGCGATAAGTCGCCGTTCTGGGAATTTTTCACGGGCACCAAGAATCGCGGCCTGCACCTCGGTCGGATGATGCGCGTAATCATCATAAACCAGCGCTCCATTTACCTCGCCTTTGTATTCAAATCTTCGCCAAGAACCCTCAAAAGAATTCACAGCCTCAATCATTACCTCATCAGACGCTCCTGTCTCTCTAGCGGCCGTAAAAGCGGCCATGGCATTCATTAAATTATGTTTCCCTGGAACTTTTAACTCAAATTTCCCAGGCTCAGTCTCAAAATAAATAACCTTACAATTCGCACCCTCCGCTACCTTACGCACATTTTCATCTTTTCCATTAGCAATCACCACGCCATCCTCTGGCAACTTAGCCACAAGCTCTCTAAAAGCGTCCAAATAATCTTCTAAATCACTATAATAATCCGGGTGATCTAACTCCAAATTAGTTAAAACCACCATTTGCGGCTGCAAATGCAAAAAAGATCGACGATACTCACAAGCCTCCACTGCCATCCACTCCCCTTCTCCTAGTCTAAAATTTCGATCATTAAGCTCTTTCATATTAGTTCCAATAAAAATCGTTGGATCACCTGCTGCCAGCAAAATTCGGGTAAGAATAGCGGTTGTAGTGGTTTTGCCATGCGTTCCAGCCACAGCAATTGTTTTGTATTCCTTGGAAATTTCTCCCAGCGCCTCAAAATAAGTTTGCGGATTATGCGCTGCTCGCAATTCCACGTTATCAGTTGGAATGGCCTCGGTATAAACAACACGATCCGCGTTTTTAACATACTCGGCGGAGTGGCCCACCTCTACTAAAATCCCCTCCTCTCGAAGCGCCTCTAAAATCGTCGAATCCTCAGAATCTGAACCAGTAACATTATGCCCGCGCTCCTTATAATAACGAGCCAGGGCACTCATTCCAATTCCGCCAATTCCAATAAAATGAATATTCATCGGCCACACTTTAGCGCAAGGCGGAGTCAGACGCCACTTTTTATGGCGGCTCTTGTCAAATTGTTTCACAATCACTAACTCACTCTTGATTTTTGACTTTTAACCTGCTAAAGTGAGGCTAAATTCACCATAAAACCCGCCCAAAATGGACCTTGAAAAACTTTCCGATTCCGAGTTTTACCAACTCTGTAAAAAGTATGGAAGCAATGCGAAATTATGGACGAAAAAGTTCGCTGGACTCCTCCCCGAGGCAAAACGTCGCCGTATTTACCGCCGTCGTGGCTGTTCTTCCCTATACGAATTTGCTTCTAAATTAGGCGGAATGAATCATAATCAAGTAGATCGCATTCTACGACTTTCACACAAATTAAAAAACAAGCCAACTCTTAAAAAACTACTAGAAACTGGAGAACAAGGTTGGAGTAAAATAGAAGCAGTTGCATTTATTGCTACACCAAAGACTGAAAAAGAATGGGCAGAAAAAGTTGAAAAATTGCCATTAAGTGTTCTCTCTGAATATATTAAAAAAGAAAGGAAAGTTATCGGCGCCGATAATTTACAATCTGAAAAATGGGCAAAAATGAGTTTTCCGGTTAGCCCAAAAGTCGAAATTAAATTACGCCAGTTCAAACAAAAATACGAACAAGAAACTGGCGAAACTTTGGCCTGGAATGAAATTTTTGAAAAAATGTGTAAAGAATTAGAAGCAGGGACTAAACAAGCAAAAGAAAAAACCACTATCCAACTTTGTCCTGAATGCACCCAAAAGAAAGGCCAAGCCAAGAAATCCGGAGCCATGCCCCGCGATGTTCAGCGTCTCGTTCGCACACGCCAAAAAAATAAATGTTTCAACTGTAATAATCCTATAAAAATATTCCATCACACTAAACGGTTCGCTCTTAAATCTGACCACGACCCAGATTCTATTATTGGTTTATGTGAAAAATGTCACACTTTGGCACACAGCAGTCTTGTAGCTAACGAACAAGAACCAAATTGGCAAATCCTAGAATCCCCAGATTACAAATCTACTAAATGGCGAATTGACCAAAAAATACTTAATTACAGACGTGATTGGGGCTAGAATCACCTAGCCCAGGCGCTCTCTCCCATGTTAAACTATCCCTGCTATGGCCTACCGACCCTATTCACAATCTGATTTCAACGTGGCGCGACTCATAATTATCGTGGGATTAGTCCTGGTTGCCTATATGCTCTACAACCTCACGGTAACTGTTTACGAAAACCACCAAATCGATGTTCATGTTCAGAATTTTGAAGATAAAAACCAAGAACTTCGATCTGAAAACCTGCAAAAATTAGAAGACTACAAATACTACACTTCCGAAGCCTACATCGACAAAATCGCTAAACAAAACCTCGGACTCGTGAACCCGGGCGAAGAAGTAATTATTCTCACCGAAGCCGACACCCTCGCCTTCCTGGAAACCGAAGAAAACGAACTAGTCCGAGAACGATCCATGGCCAACTGGAGCAACGGCAAAAAATGGTGGTATTTTATATTTGACGAGAACCCATTTAAGTATTAAGGTAGGTGCGCTCATTTACATTAACGCGGAGTGGAGCAGAGGCAGCTCGCCAGGCTCATAACCTGGAGGTCGGCGGTTCGAATCCGCCCTCCGCAACCAGATTTTTTATGAAAAAGGATAAGCGCCGCGTCAAAATCTCCCTAAAACCGGCACCTGCTATCGTCGAAACACTTATCATAGTAATCGGCATTATTATGGTATGGCGCGGAGTTTGGCACCTACTAGACACTTATCTTTACCCAGAAAACGAACTTCTCAGTAGTTTGATTTGTATTTTTGTTGGGCTTCTTTTGATATACTTGCCTGACAAAAACCTCAAACAGCTAATGTAATGGATAAATTTTGCACCAACTGCCACTCCCCTTTTACGATCACCCCTGAAGATCGTAAGTTTTACGAAAAAATCACTGTCCCAATTCCAACCTTTTGTCCCAGTTGTCGCATGCAGCGCCGCATGAGTTTTCGAAATGAAAGAAGTCTCTACAAACGTTCTTGTAACCTCTGCAAAAAAGATATTATCGCCGCCTACAAACCAGAAGCCACCCACCCCGTCTACTGCCCGGAATGCTGGTGGGGCAACCAATGGAATGTCCTTGATTATGGCCGCAAACTCGATCTAAATGAACCGTTTTTCCCACAATTTCACGCCCTACAAAAAACTGTCCCTCGTCTCAGCTTAGCCATTGTTACCTCTCGCGCTCAAAACTGCGATTTCTGCAATTACATTGATTATGCTAAAAACTGTTACCTATGCGCTGGCAGCGTTCAAGTTGAAGATTGTTTATATGGAAATCCATACGAATCCCGCGACTGCGTTGACTCTTTTCTAGTACGCGAAAGCGAGCTTTGTTATGAATGCATTGACTCTGAAAAAATGTATAACTCCAACTTTTGCCAATCCTGCGCCGGCTGTAACGACTGCTGGTTTTGTTATGAATGCACTGGCTGCTCAGACTGCATTGCCTGCACTGGTTTAACCCGTAAAAAACACCACATCGCCAACAAACCATACTCCCCCGAAGAATACAAAAAAATCAGGGCATCCTTGGAACTCAACACCCCTGAAGGCCTTCAAAAAGCCGCCGCTTTCCTAGCCCAAGAAAAACTTAAATTCCCGCATCGTTCCGCCCGAATATTAAACTCTGAAAACTGCACTGGAAATTTCATTGTTAACAGTAAAAATTCTCACCATTGTTTTGACGTTAAAAAATGCTGGGACTCAAGTTACTGCGCTCAAGTAATTGACGGCAAAGACTCATACGACGTCAATTATTGTGAATATTTTGAGCTCTGCTACGAACACCTCGGCTTTGATAACAATTACGACGTTAAATTCTCTTTAATCAGCGGAAACTCTAAACACTGCGAGTACACAGATTTTTGCATGAATAGCCAACATTTATTTGGGTGCATTTCCATGCAAAAACAACATCACTGCATCCTCAATAAACAATATTCTCCCAAGGAATACAAAACCCTTATTACGCAGCTAAAAGCCAAAATGCGCGAACGCGGTGAATACGGGCAGTACTTTCCTACTGAAATCAGCCCCTTTAATTACAAAGAAACAGTTGCAAACGATTACTTTCCCTGTTAAAAATTAGACGAACCAAGGCAGGGTAGCTCAGTCGGTTAGAGCACAGGACTCATAAGCCTGGGGTCGTGGGTTCGAGTCCCACCCCTGCTACCACACGCAAAACGGAATAACATTCCGATTTTGCGCAATACACGCTTAAAAGCAAACCTGATGGATAATTCCGCGGCAAAACGACTCATATACAAAAACTTGACAAATCCGCCAAAAGCGATTATCATCAGGTGGCCATGAAAATTTCGATTATTTCCAATTTAGCTCGTCGCCGCACTCTACTATTCTAGTGGAGCGCCTTTCATGCAAATAAACCAGACTCCACTAGTAAGTGGAGTTTTTTAGTATTTAAATCTGTAAAAATGGAACATATAATGTCCCGCCGCCGCTGTTACAAACGCCAGAAACTCCGTCGCTGATCCGACGTGTTCAATCTTATGCAACTTCTGGCGATGCACTGCCAGGAGTTTTTTTAAATACTTACCAATTCACCATGAAATATCACAAAATTGCCTCATTTGAGGCTCACCCAAAAAAAGGCGACCATGTTCTCCTTCTCTATTCCGGAGGTTTAGACACCTCGGTTATGCTCAAATGGATTCAAGACCACTATCAAGTTGAAGTAAGCACCCTGACCATTGATATCGGTCAAAAAGCCAATTTTAACAAGATCAAGAAAAAAGCACTTAAACTAGGAGCCAAAGAAGCCATCATTATTGATGCCAAGGAAAAATTCGCCAAAGAAGTGCTTACCAAAGCCATCAAGGCTAATGGCACCCATCTCGGCGACTATCACCTCTTTTGTCCGCTAGGCA
Source organism: uncultured Candidatus Peregrinibacteria bacterium (assembly GCA_963980845.1). GTDB lineage: Bacteria > Patescibacteriota > Gracilibacteria > UBA1369 > UBA12473 > JABJMC01. Next base: position 5,778 of record CAXCBS010000061.1, read on the forward strand.
GGGTTACAATCAGCCAAGTTGCCGTACAAGTAGCTAAGCAAAAAGGAGCCAAAATCATTGCCCACGGCTGCACTGGCAAAGGCAATGACCAAGTTAGGTTTGATAGCTACATTCACACTCTAGATCCTGACCTTAAAATCCTAGCTCCAGTTAGGGAATGGTCGCTTGGCAGGGATGAAGAAATTGCCTATGCCAAAAAGCACAATATTGAAATCCCAAGGTCCATTGAAAAGCCATACGCTCACGATGACAATTTGTTTGGCTGCTCCTCGGAATGTGCTGAAATTGAGGAAATCGATGTTTCCCCGCCACTTGAAAAATTTCTTCAACTTTGCGTTACGCCAGAAAACGCTCCCGACTCCCCGGCTACCGTAACAATCTCATTTGAAAAAGGAGTGCCCACTAAGATCAATGACATGGCCGTTCCCCTCACTCAACTGATTACCAGTCTCAACCAAATCGGGGCGAACCACGCCATTGGGATTAGTTATGTTCTGGAAGACAGAATTATTGGCATCAAAGCCAGAAATGTTTTTGAAGAACCAGGCGCCCACATCCTAATCAAAGCGCACAAAATGCTGGAACAACTGGTCTGCAGCAAGGAGGAAAATGCTTTTAAATCGCTTATTGACCAAAAATGGGCAGATCTTTGTTTTAGTGCTAAATGGTTTGATCCACTCATGAACAACCTAAATGCCTATTTGAACGAGGTAAACGCCAAAATAACCGGTGAAGTAACAGTTCACTTATATAAGGGTGTAGCCTCGGTCACAGCGCTTTCCTCGCCCAATTCTCTAGTAGATAAAAACTTGGCCACATTCATGAAAAACGATGTACTCAATCAAAACGCCTCTGCTGGATTTATTGAGCATTATTGCCTGGCCACTAAAACAGCACATCAAATATCACAAAAAACGCTTACCAAACCTGATCTAAGGTTTTAATCAAGCACCACCCCAGCCACATATTCCCAAATTTCGGAATAATCGCCAGCGTTCGGCAGCAGCACATAAGCCCCCGACACATTGTAGGTTGAATACAAATAGTTTGAAGTCGACAAAACATGACCCTGCTCGATTCCAAACTCTCGATACTGCTTGAGATAAGATAAGAATGAAAGCAAATCAATATCAGTATCAACCGAACTATAAACTGTGTTGAAAATCCCAATTAGCTCATCGGAATTACTAAGCAAATCTAGATCTTCGATCCGTTGACGAACTGCCTCCACAATCTGCTGCTGACGCTTGGCCCGGTCAAAATCATTAGTCGACTTGCGACTACGCGCATACTTAAGCGCTGTAACCCCATCAAAATGATGATGTCCAGCAGTCACTGAAAAAGTTTCATAAGTAAAATTCGGGCCTGGATAACGAGTATCATAAAGATCTTTCTCCACATAAACATCAATTCCACCCAAAATATTCACAATCTGCTCAAACGCCGCCAAATCTACCACTGCGTATTGCTCTGGATACAAACCTGTTATTTCATAGATTTGATCCCGCAATGCTTCCATTCCATAACGATAATAAAACTCATTAATACGTCGCCCATTTACTGCTAAATCTCGCGGAATGCTAAGTAAAGTCACGCTCTCCAACTCCGGATTCACCGACGCCAACATAATCGTGTCAGTTAAACTGCCATGTGTTCCCAGAATCAAAATATCAAGCGTCTCATCTTCAGCCACCATTGGCTCATAAGAAACT
>CAXCBS010000062.1:0-7362 GCA_963980845.1 uncultured Candidatus Peregrinibacteria bacterium
GCCACAACCAATCAAGACTTTTTCCCCGCGCCACTAGACATATGCTATATTTAAGATATGAATATCTTTGAACAGATTTTCCGCGAACTGAATAAAGCTAAAGTGAAATATTTGGTTGTTGGAGGAGTGGCGGTAAATTTATATGGATATGTGCGATTTACCGGTGATTTAGACCTCTTGGTGTTACTTGATGAATCAAATTTAGTAAAAATTGATAAAGTTTTACGTAGACTTGGCTATAAAGAGCGGTTACCAGTCTCAATTAAAGAATTAGGTGATCACAAAAAAGTTAAAACTTGGTTAAAAGAAAGAAACCTAAAAGCATTTTCATTTACTCCACCAAAAAACAACCCCTTACAAATAGATTTAATTATTGAAGAATCGCTAAAATTTGATAAATTTAATGAAAAACGCAATTGCAAAAAAATAAGTGGCGTAACTATTCCAGTCGTATCTATCGAAGACCTTATTAAAATGAAAAAAAGGGCTAATCGAGATAAAGATTTGCTTGATTTAGAAGCTTTAATTAAACTCAAGGGGCTATGAAAAAAAGAAAAGACTTAAAAAATAGTCCTCATATAAATGTTGATTTGGAACAGCTAAAACATTGGAAAAAAGTTAGCACCAAAGGCAAGCTTGATTGGTTAGAGAGTGCTTTAAGGTTTGGAAAACTAAAGAAATTTTAAAACATGCCTCCCGTTTCAACGCACATTATCGTCATGCTCGTAACCAGCGGACTTGTCCTACTTACTGGCAAATGGTTTATTTCTGCTTCTTCTAATATTGGTGATCATTTTCGCCTTCCTAGATCTGTTAAAGGCGCTACTCTTGATGCCATTTCCAGCTCTTTTCCCGAGCTTATGATCGCGCTTTTTTCGGTGATTGCATTTAAACAATTTGAAGTGGGGATTGGTACTATTGCCGGATCAGCACTGTTTAATCTCTTGGTTATTACTGGGGTCTCAGTGCTTGTGGCTCCCAAGGCTTTTAAGGTTACGAAAAACGTACTCACACGTGATGGATTTTTCTATGTGATATCTGTTATTGCGTTACTTATCGCTCTTTATACTTCTACAACTTGGACAATTATTGTGCCGCTTATTTTTGTGTTTATTTATGTTGTTTATACCCGCGAATTATTAAAAGACACTCAAGAATTTCAACATGAATCAAAAAAGAAGGCTCTAAAAATCAATATTTACCGCGAGTTTGGACTGGCTTTATTTTGCATGGCTACTATTGCCGGGGCTAGTTATTTTCTTACTGAACACTCTATTGCTTTTGCCGAGGTTATGGGAATCCCACCACTTGTAATTGCTTTTACTGTGATGGCTGCGGCCACCTCTTTCCCTGATGCCATTATTTCGATTGGAAATGCCAAGGCTGGCCATGTTGACGATGCGGCGGCTAATGTTTTTGGGTCAAATGTTTTTGATATTTTAGTAGGACTTTCTATCCCCATGCTTTTAGCCATGGCTTTTGTTCGTGGACCAATTGAAATCAATTTTGACTATCCAGAAATCGTTATCGGTTTACTGGGGTCTACGCTTCTTTTGATCGCTTTTTTCTCTGGAAAACTCACGCTTACCAAGCGTCATGGATGGTGTTTGCTAGGAATTTATGTCTTGTTTTTAGGAGCAGTTATTAGTATAAGTTAGATATGAAAAACGTCTTATTATTTAGAAATTGTTGTTGCCCCTCGCGGGCTTAAAAGACGTATAAACTTTTCTATTTAAGCCCTTTCCAAATCCGGAAAAGGGCATTTTAAAATATTTGAAACTATGAAAACTCCTTTAATTGAAATCAACGGCATTCACGCCAAACTAGAAACCCACAATTTAACCGGCAGTATAAAAGACCGCATGGTTTCCCACATTCTTGATCAGGCCGAAAAACGCGGTGAACTAACGGCCGGTCAGCAAATAATCGAAGTAACCTCTGGTAATACCGGCGTGGCCTTAGCTGCTTTGGCCGCGAAACGTGGTTACAAATTCACGGCTGTAATGCCTGAGTCCATGAGCTTGATGCGTCGTCAAATGATGATGGCTTTTGGAGCTGAATTAGTTCTCACCCCAGCCAAGCAAGACATTGCCGGCGCCATCAAAAAGTACAATGAACTAGTAGCCCAAAATCCAGACGCCTACCTCCCGCTCCAATTTGAAAACCCTGACAACGTCCACGCTCACGAGCTTGGTTTAGGCCCAGAGATCTTGAAAGAAGTCCCAAATGTTGACGCCTTTGTAGCCGGCGCCGGCACTGGCGGAACGCTTATTGGCGTGGCACGAGCCTTGCCCAAAAACGTGAAAATAATTGTTGTTGAACCGGCTGAGTCAGCAGTTCTTTCGGGGGGAGATCCTGGTCTCCACGGCATTCAAGGCATTGGCGAAGGTTTTATTCCACACATCCTGCAAGAAAATCTCCATTTAATAGATGAAATCATTACCATCAAAACCCAAGACGCGGTAGTTGCCAGCCAGCAACTTGCTGCGGAGCACGGCTTCCTGGTTGGTATTAGTTCTGGGGCTAATTTCCTAGCCGCCCAACAACTCAAAAACCGCTTCAATAATGTTGTTACTGTCTTCCCAGATAGGGGAGAGCGCTATTTTCCACCTTCAGGCTGATCCTTATGCCCTTCGCGCGCTACTTGGAAATCACCAGTTTCGGTGTCCACTTCATAGATGTTAAAATTCGTACGGATATCAAATCCGTCATACCGTACCGCAAAATTTAGTGACTTAGATCCGTCCGCCCCACTTTCAATTCTATGAAAAACATTTGTTGGCCAGTGAAGTACCGCCGCTCCTTCGTAAACAACCTCTCCATCCTGAATAATTTTTTCTGGGTAAACCTCAAACTTTACAATTCTCCCATACTCTTTGGTATACAATTCCACTACTCGGTGTCCGTGCATTACTAACAAATTATCCTCCTGATTTTGGTGCATATACCACGGCCTTTTAACGTCTCCAACACTCCCGGGGGACAGCGCTCCTGGTTCATGCATTACACGGGTTATTCCTTCTAAATTGTCCATCATCGGTACGCTAGAAAAAAGCACATCTTTTGTCTTACGAAGTGTTTCAATTGGTTTAATAGTGAATGGTTCGTTCATATAATCTTAAGTTTAAGTGTAATTATAATAACACTTTTTCGTTATTCTCGTGTGACCTATGTTACAATTCCTTCCACTTAATAAAAAAAATTATGAAATCAATTAAATTAACAGCCATTTGCCTTTGCGCAGTTCTATTAACTGGTTGTGGAGGGTCTAGTGATGAGCCTCAAATTGGTGATCCTTTTGTAGCTGATGAGTATGTCAAAATCAATATTGCTGCCGAAGTAGATGTTTATCCAAGCGCCGCAACTTATGCTGCCGATGTTATGACTTGTGTTGGGGAGGGGACTGTTCAAATGGAGTTTTATTTCCTAAAAGGAGGAGGAGATGCAATTTATGAAGACGCCTATTATGCCATGACCAATTACGATTGCCCGATTCAAGGAACAAATCCATGTACAGCCACTCCGCTTGGTAATGCTTACGACGAACGCCCCCTGCCAGTTAACGCCACTTACAACCCCGATACTGAGCAAATAGATTTTCATATCATGAGCCTGCCGTTTGGCGAAAGCGTGGATATTGAGTTTTTTTGCGAAACAGCTCATGCAGTCCCTGGAGTCCAAAACGACCCAGCCGTTCTGATACACTTGATTTTACCTTTATATCAAGAACAGTGGGGGCTAGCCGCCACCATTGGTGAACCTTACGAATCAACTCGCACCAACATTGAGCTTTCTGGCGGCATGAATTATGCTGATGTAACTTTTTACGTTACTACCGAAATAGTAGCAGCCACTGATCAGTCGTTACTTGATTCTGAGTTTACTTATCATTAGTCTCGTAAGCTCGTCCACAGCTCCTCGCCAAATTCCGAGGCTGGAACAACGTTCCCATCAAACAGTGAAATTGTTTCAAAAGAAACCTCGGCCGTCTCACTAATATTCACCCGAAACATCACATCATCTTGGCTGTCATTTAATGAAGTCGCAAAATAAGTAATGTTTTGGTTTTCGTCAAAATAATAAAAAGCTGGATACAAATCCTTGATATCTCCCGAACCCCAATAGATGTTTTTTTCTTCTGCTAAGGCCAAAATATCTGGCATTAACTCACCTAAATTACTATCTCCCACAATGCCGTTCTTATAGTTTGGGAAAAACCAATACACAATATTATGAAGCTCTTCGTTGTTCTGCGTCCACACTAATTTATGCGTAAAAATAAACACATTCAAAACATCCAAGTCCTCCTTCGCTTCAGCAATTTCTTTTCTCAAAAAATCAAGCTGTTCCTCGGCCATAAAAGAACTATTTGAATCCCCAGTGTCCAAAAGTATGTAGTATTCAGACCCTTTTTTAAACGATTGATAAAGCGGTCCAAACAACTCTTCATGTCGCTTGTCAGCTTGCCCATCAAGGTCATTCAAACGATCATGATTACCAATTATACTAAAAACCGGCAGCTCTAATTTGTTTAAAAAAGAAGTTTCGAGAGCCTCGTAACTATCTGAGTCTCCATAAAGAACGTTGTCCCCAAGTAGCATCAAAAAATCAGCACCCAAAGAGTCAATCTGATCTGTAAAACTGAGCAATGAAGCGGCTGGGAAAACTTGCTGTCTAGCGCTAGGGTCAGCCGAAGCCCATAAATTTGGAGCACCATAAATATGCCCTGTGGACAAAAAAGAATAAGCCCCATCAGTACTCGAAACTTGTGGCCCAGAATTGTCTGGCGCAAAATTAACCAGCGCCACAATTATTCCAAACGAAAGCAATAAACTAAGAAAAGGGAGGTTTTTCATGTGGCTATTTTAGTATAGTTCCACGGTCTCCACAATCCGTTCTAAGACCGCTGCCTCATCATCGTCGCCGCAGAGTGGATAAAACTCGTAATCGTATGTAGATCCAGTTAAGCGGATTGTGGGCCGCGGGCCACACATGCCCATCGACCCAACGGAATCGTTACTACCCGCGGGCAAAAAACTCACAAAATAATAGCTCGCCAAATTACACCCTTCCGGCGTGCCAATCGGCCCAAAACGCAACGTTGGATATTGCGTCGAAGGCAACCATTCATAACGCGGACTGCTATCTGAATGTGCCCATTTAGGGGAGTAGGGGAAAGAGAATTTAATCTCGCGTTCTGCGTCCTCAAACGTTTCAATCGTGCGTCCATCAAAAAAACTAAACCCCGCGTGACATCTCTGGTTTTGTTCTAGAATCAAAGAAGTCTGCAATTGCGTATCAAAATTTTCCATAGGTACCGTGACTTCATCTGGCGAATCAGTAAGTCCATCCAAATCTGCCAAAATCCCTTCTGGATAGGCTTCTTCAAATTTTACAAAATCCACCTCCGAAGCTGGCGCGGCCTCCGCCTGCACGCAGCCAGTTAATAAAACCGCTACCAAGAGCAATGAAATTTTCATGCTAAAAGTATGCCCGAACCGCTTAGGGCTGCAATTATTTAGACTTTTGTTTTTTCTTCAAATATGTCGTTATAGCGTTACGATTTTTCGGCCGCTCATAGTTGTTGCAAAATCTTTTAGCACTTTTTTTAGGGCCTCAGGATTTTTTATTTCAACCAAAATTTCGTTTTCAAACAATCCCATGCATTCAGCGCTCATCCCGGCCCAAGCTTGATCACGCAATCCATGTGCCCCTTCAACTAGAGTGGTTTGGAATTTCTCTGCCTCTTCTTGCATGCGAAGTTTTGACGCACAGCGAGCCAGTTGATCACTAAGCCAGGCAGTTAAATCTGGATAACCGCTTTGTGACGCAATTTTCTCCAGAAAAGGACTTAAGTCCAAACTATTCCTTGTTTGTGGTAAATCGTGTTGCCCCCCTATAGTCCGGGTTAAATAAGTTTCAAGGTCTTTTTTAAAAGCATCTTTTAACCTGAATTTAAAATGATCCCCAAAGCTTCCTTCAGGAGATCGTTTGTCTATAGAACGACGCCACACTTCATTACTAAACAAGCATCCCCAAATAAAATGGTCCTTTTTTTGTTTTTCTCGTTCATCAGCATAAGCTGACTCTATAGCCGCCTCTAGGCCCACTCCAAAAACCTCTAAAAGCGCTTCTTCGTAATGCCCTTTAATATCAAAAAGAACCATTAGTTGTCCCACTGTTATAGTTTTAGCAAAAGTCCCTTCTTTTAGCACTTCAATTCGACTACCCAGCTCTTTTTGAAACTCATTTCGCCCAAATGCTCGTACCATACCCATATTTCTTGGGCCAAACTGTTGGTTATTAACCGCCTCTAAAAAAGCCTTAGCAATATATTTTTTAATCTTATTCCAGCGCGCTGGAGGGATTTTATGCCTTATGATTAAATCTTGGTGCATGCGTCCTAAAATTTCCAACAATTCTGGCAAAGATTGCGGTATGTCTTGTTGAGTGTAATCTGCCAAAATCTCCCACAAACTTGGTCCTTGCATCTCTCCATCCAAATCATGAATTTTTAAAACTGCCGGCCTTCCTCGTTGCCCCCAAGCTTCTAGTCGTGGCTTCATTAAACCTTCTAGAGGCTCTTTGTCATATAAATCATGCAATTCTATTATTTGCGGCTCACCATGTCCTTCCGGAGGATGTTCTAGATCTCCTGCTCTTCCATCGAGCAAGTTTCCGCCCTTAACAATAAATGGTTGTCGACCAGTCATAACTAAAACATTAAATAGAAAAAACTTTAGGCATAGAAGGGAGTTCCGCTAGTGATCTTTTTAGAGCTTCCGGATTTTCAGCAATTACAATTACTCGGCCGCCAAATAAACGAACTAAGCGACGGTTCAAAAGTCTAGTTAAATGCTGCTTAGTTGTTCCTTCTTCATTTTTAGTTTCTTCTTCAAGTCCTATTTGATATCCCGGAGTGGTTAAAATATGTTTATGTATTCGGGCACAAATGTTGGACTCTTCTCTTTCTAGGTGAATTTTTAAGGTGGGGCTAAGTTTTTTTAGATTAGCCCACCCTACACTTATTCCGTTTGCGGCCACCTCTAATTCTAAATCTTGCATAAAAGTTTTTTCTAATTTTTCCAAAAAAACATCTCTATATCCATTTTCATGTCCTTCCCATTGGTAGTGTTTATCAATCTTAGTTCGTAATCTTCCTGGAGTAACTAATCTATGCGTCCAGGTAGCTTGTCGCCAGTCCGCGGCCTCAGTTTTGTAGGCTTCCTGAGCTAGCAAATCAAGAGGAAAATTAATAATTTTATCAAAAAACCCTTCAAAATCAGTTCCAATTAATTTATTGACTGATCTTTTCTTAGGAGCTTCCTCAAATCTAGGGCGAGCCTTATTAAAATCAACCTG
>CAXCBS010000063.1:0-7325 GCA_963980845.1 uncultured Candidatus Peregrinibacteria bacterium
TTAATAAGATTTTTTTACCCTCCATTTCAAGTGGCATAGGGTTTAATTTGTATTTAATTGATTTCTTTCTGATTTTCTGGCCAGGCATAATAAATGTTCGGCCAATGTAGCGATTTTTAACCAATCCTTCACTATATTTTATTCCCATTTTTTGAGCGATGGCTAGGGCCGCAGTTCTTGATGAATCTGGTACAGGCATTACGACATCAATATCCAAATCCATTTTAGATATTTTCTTAGCCAAAGCTTCGCCCATTCGAACGCGACTCTTATAAACCGAAATGTCATTTAACATTGAATCCGGCCGCGCAAAATAAATGTATTCAAAAATACAAGGAATATGTTTTTTAGTAGTTAGTTTTTTAGAGTGAACCGTTCTTGTTTGCTCATCAATAAAAACAACTTCTCCGGGTTCAACGTCACGTACTTTTTCATAGCCCAAAATATCAAGAGTTACAGATTCAGAAGCGAAAATATAATCAGTTTTAAAACCATTTTTACGCTTACCAAAAAGAAGGGGACGAATGCCATGCGGGTCGCGGAAAGCCACCATCCCTTGATGAGCAATATAAGCCACCGTGCTATAAGATCCCTTCGCTCGGTCGTAAACGCTTTTAACCGCCTTAAAAATATGTTCAGGCTCTAATTTATCAGCGTTTTGTTTAGTAAGAGACTTAGTAAACATGTTAAGTAAAACCTCGGCGTCACAGTTCGAATTCACTAAGCGGTGATCTCTTTCAAAAATTTCTTTTTTAATTTCGTAAGCATTAAACAAATTTCCATTATGCGCCAAAATCACTCCAAATGGAGCCGGCCCTAGGAAAGGTTGCGTATCTTCGACATTTCCTCCACCCACGGTTGAATAACGAGTGTGACCAATTCCAACATAACCCAGCAATTTTTTCATGTGTCTGGTGTGGAAAATATCACGCACTAGACCTAAGTCCTTGCGCATGTGGAAAGTTCGTCCATCATAAGTAAACATCCCAGCCGCATCTTGGCCGCGATGTTGCAAAGTAACAAGAGCATCATAGAGCTCTTGAGCGATATAATCATGACCATAAATGCCAACAACTCCGCACATATTTTAGGGTTTTAAATTATATAGGAACCTCTGAAAAACATGGTAACGTTACGAAATTTAGATAATTTAAGCGAAAATAATGAAAGCCGACAAAAGCGTATCAGATTAGATACGGTGAGGAGGTTTGAATTATTTGCAGCTAAATTTTTCAAATTGCAGTAGTTAGTATGTTTTTCAGAGGTTCCCAAGACGGGCAGCCGCTTCTACTACATTTTCCATGAGACAAGCGACTGTCATGGGGCCACATCCTCCTGGAACAGGAGTGATGTAGGAGGCTTTTTTAGAAACATTTTCAAAATCTACATCTCCCACTAATTTGCCATCTACACGATTAATCCCAATATCTATAACCACAGCATCTTCTTTTACCATGTCGTCGGTTATTAAGCCGGCTTTGCCAACTGCCACGACTAGAATGTCAGCCCGGCTGGTGTGAAAAGCTAGGTCTCGCGTCTCTTTGTGACAAGTTGTAACTGTCGCGTGACGATTTAGCAACATGGTAGACATTGGTTTGCCCACAATATTGCTATGACCAACTACTACAACTTCAGCGCCTTCAACCGGAATATCATAAGCTTCTAGCAATCGGATAACACCTTTTGGCGTGCAGGGGACCAGTGATTCATATTTAGTGGAAAGCGTCATTTTCCCAAGATTGTAAGCATGGAAACCATCCACATCTTTGTCAGGAGGCAGAGACCGAATAACCAGGGGCGTTTCAACCTGTTCTGGCAATGGTAATTGCACTAAAATCCCATGAACATCATCGCGCGCTTCAAGCTCATCTACCTTGGCTATAACCTCTTCTGTCGTAGCAGTGTGCGGCATGGCCACATGTTCATATTCAATCCCAGTTTTCTTGCAAGCTTTTTCTTTTTGACGCACATAAGAGGCGCTGGCTGGGTTGTCTCCCACAAAAACCACCACCAATTTAGGCTGGATGCCTTGCTCTATAAGTTCTCGCACCTCTCCCGTAACAATTTCTAAACGCTCGTTAGCGACCTTGCGGCCATCTAGGATTTTCATAGGTTAGGAGAAAATATGAGAGACGGATTTGATTTTAACAGTTTGGAACGCGGGGTGCAACGAAATCCCAAATTAATTTAAAAGTATCAGCTTTTTCAGGCTGTAACTCTACGCGGTGCCAGCCATGTTTTTTCTCTAATGCGTAGTGTACTTCGCGACATTTTTCTACTAAGTCATGGTTGTTTTCATGAATGTGTCCTTTTTCAACGGCCTGTAAAGTTCGAGGGCCATCAATAAAAACAGTTAAATTTTCTTGGAGTAGCGGTTTGTTTAATTCTTCGAGCCATTCCATGTCCGCTCCCTTGGCTGTTCCCCAGGCAATTCCAGTCCCTACATAATCCTCGGCTACCACAATTTTCCCTTCAGAAAGCCATTTTTCTAGCGTTGGCTGAAATTGAAAGCGGTTAATGACAAACCATAATTGTAGCTCCTCCTCCGTAATCGTTTGCGATCCACCAGACCGCAACAAAGTATTCAAATAATCGCCCGAAGGATGCACGTCATATACTGGGAATTTAATTCGAACCGCATCATGCCCCTCTTCTCGTAATTTTTTAACCAAACGCTTGGTGTGCGTTGTTTTACCTACATTATTAACTCCGTAAACTGTAATTAGCATATTTAGTTGTTATCAGTACTACCAAACCCTCCTCGGCTCTCCTCGCGAATCTCTGAAACCTCTTCCCACTCAAATTTATCCACTCGTACAAAAACACCCTGCGCAATTTTTTCGCCCCTCGCGATCGTAACCGGCTCACCAGAGAAATTATAAACTTGGATCTTAACCTCGTCAGCTGGCCCGCAATAGTCATGATCAATTATCCCAAATCCGTGTGGGGGAGTTAAGCCTCTTTTTCTCGGAGTAGAACTGCGTGAAGCTACGGCCAACATATAACCTTTTGGCACTTCTACCACCACGTTCCCTGGCACCAACTCAATTGTGCCTGGCTCAATAACAGTTTCCTCTCTGGCCACTAGGTCAAATCCAACCGAACCATCAGTTTCGTAAACCGGTAAAGGCAGCTCTTTATCAATACGTTTTATGCGGACTTTCATAGAGATTTAAGTAATTTTTCAAGCTCATCTTTTAGGGCGCCAGAAATTACGCGCCCGTGCCCCGGAATAATGACATCACCGCGCTCAAAAATCAATTTCATACTCGCAATAAGTTGCTCGGGGTCTTTTGTGGATAGGGGATTTTCGCCCCGAATTAAATCTTCCCGCACCGCATCGCCCGCACAAATCCACGTCTGATTTTCCCATTCATAAACCAAACTCACATCTGTTAATGTGTGGCCTGGCGTTAGCATTAGCTCAACTGTTGATGGCAATTCTCGCACCTCAAGCGGCGGGAAAATGTGTCCAGATCCATCTTGTCCAATAAAAGCATGTCCGGTGTGGATTTTCGCCGTACCACCAAACAAACCATTATTAAAAGTATGATCAAAATGATAGTGGCTGCACACCACGTGATCAATATCAGCCACCCCAAGTTCACGCTCCTTAAGCGCCGCAAGTAGTTGCTCCTGATTTACCAAAGAACTGGTATCAAACAAAATATTTTGTCCTTCAGTCTGAATCAAGGTAGAGCTGCTCCCGAGTGGATCAATACTATAATACCGACCATCATGTTGATGGTTTTGGTGTGTGCCTTCAAATAAAACTTGGATCATGCTCCTTAGAGATAAGGACTCACATCAACTTTAATGCCAGGTCCCATAGTAGTTGTTGCAGTCACACTTTTAATAAATGTGCCTTTTACACCAGCCGGGCGACCAGAAATAATGGCTTTAACATAAGTTTCGATATTGTCCTTGAGTTGTTCCTCAGAAAAAGAAACTTTTCCAATAGCGTTATGAAGATTTCCTTGTTTGTCGTTACGAAACTCAACTTTACCTTTTTTGAGTTCAGCAATTGCCTCCGCTACATTTGGAGTAACAGTCCCAGCCTTTGGATTAGGCATTAGACCTTTTTGACCAAGTGTACGAGCGATTTTACCAAGTTGTTTCATTACGTCAGGAGTAGCAACCGCTACATCAAAATCAAGCCAACCTTTTTCAATTTCTTCAACCAATTCAGTGACACCAGCCTTAACAGCTCCAGCATCAAGCGCTTCCTGGGCCTTAGAATCATCCATAAAAGCCACAATACGAACATCTTTACCTGTTCCATGTGGTAAACCAACCGTACTTCGGATAACTTGATCCGCTTGAGTAGGGTCAATTCTTAAATTCATGTGAATTTCAACTGTAGAGTCGAATTTGGTAGGTGAAAGTTCCTTAAGAAGCTTAGCCGCTTCCTCTACGGAGTACACCTTACTCTTATTGATTTTCCCGAGAGAATCTCGGTATTTTTTGCCACGTGCAGGCATAGTATATTGGGTTAAAGTGGTAAATGGCGCCTAATTTAAGGGTTAGGCTCCCACTAGAACAAACTAGTTTTTAATTAAGCAGATTCACCTTCAACGGTGATTCCCATGTTTTTGGCAGTACCAGCAATAATTTTGGCACCAGCCTTAATATCATTTGCATTAAGATCTTTCATCTTAGCTTCAGCGATTTTTTCTAGTTGAGCTTGGTTAATAGAACCAACTTTTTCAGTATTAGGACGACCAGACCCTTTAGCTAGACCAAGTTCTTTTTTGATCAAAGTAGCCGCTGGGGGAGTCTTCATGATGAAAGTGAAAGTGCGATCTTCATAGACGCTAATAACAACCGGAACAACCGTATCTCCCATCTCTTTAGTTGAGTTGTTGAATTGGTTACAGAAATCTTGAATCTGTAGACCATGCTGACCAAGAGCTGGACCAACCGGAGGAGCAGGATTTGCCTTACCAGCTGGAATTTGTAGTTTAATCTGAGTTAATATTTTCTTTGCCATAATTTTATAATGTTTAAAGCGGTGAAACTCTACTGTTTCCAGGTAGAGAAGTCAAAGGTTTTTTATAGAACTTCAATCAGGGAGCGCATCTGCCCATGATAAGTAGGGGAATACTCGAGGGAATAAATAACATCGCTTAAGCGAACTACTAGGAAAACCATGTTGGTTTTAGTTGCATGGTTAAAATAGAAAGAAGCGTCACCATAAGCGTTATTTTCATTGATTTCTCCGGTGTCTGAGGCTTCGGATACTGATCGTAGCGTCTCATAAGCCGTAAATAAATCAATGGCGCTGCCAGGTTGAATTTCAAAAATTGAGCCCATGTACGTGGCTCCGTCAAATAATTTGTGCTTAAGCACCACCAGTTCAGTAAATTCTTCGGATGTATCCCAGAACCCAAACACCAACCCATCATAAAAAGCTGTGGTTAAAACCGGTTCAGTAATTGTAGTACTAGTCAAAACTTCATCAGTAAGTAGAGCTTCAAAACTTGGCTCTTCCTCAACTATAACTTCCTCAACGGAAATTTCCTCAACGGAAACTTCCTCGGGCGTTTCTTCTTCGTCTGGGGCCTCTTCGCCCACTTCTTCCTCATCACCGCGCATTTCTGGATCAACAACTTCCTCTGTAACCTCTTCGGCTACGAAATCATCGCCCATATAGTCATTTACCACTAGTTCTGCTACCACAAAAACTACGATAACAGAGAGCAGAATCGTAAAGATAGTGAACTTATGCATAGAGAGGGAGGCTATTTCTTTTTGACCTGGGTAAAGTCTAACTCAACCGGTGTCTCACGTCCAAAAATTGTGATAAGAACTTTGACCTTACCTTTTTCTTTGTCCACGGTTTGAATAACACCGTCATAGTTAGCAAACGGCCCATCCAAAACAGTAACCGGATCAGTTTCTTGAAAGTCAATTTTGAATTTAGCGTCAGTTTCACCCATGTGGCGGCGAACAACTTTCCATTCTTCGGCTGAAACCGGTACAGGAATCGTTCCAGATCCCACAAAACCAGTCACATTCGGCGTATTTCGAACCACATACCAAGAGTCATCATTAACAACCATATCTACTAGAACGTAACCTGGGAAAAGTCGTTTCTTCTCGGTTTTCGGTTCACCTTTTTTCATCACAATTTGCGTTTCCTTGGGAACAACCACATCAAAAATCTTATCCTGCATGTTCATAGATTCAATACGTTGGAGTAGCGCTTCGCGAACCGCGTCTTCATATCCAGAATAAGTGTGAATCACATACCAGTTACGACCAGTATTTCGTGCTTGTTTAGCCATAGTTTTTTAAGTTAGAAGAGGTCAATTAATTCTTTAAATCCAAATCCAAATAGGAAGTCAATGACGCCAAAAAAGAAAGCGGTTACCAGACTAAAAATGGACACGATTATAGTGAGGCGTAAGGTTTGCTCTTTTGTGGGCCAAGTAACCTTGCGGAGTTCACTGATGCAGCCTTTAAAATAGGCGACTATTGCATTGTTTTTCATAGGTAAGTAGTTAAGGAGGAATCTTCAAAAAGCCCCCCGGGCTTTCGATTTCGCGATTATTATAGGCGTTTTCCCCGGAAATGCAAGGAAAAATTGGAATGCAGAGCCCCTTGGTGGACAAGTATACGGCCATGTACACCACTCCCTCTGTGTCTCTTCTGTTGCACCTCTTGATTTTTCAGGTAAAATTTGGTAAAATATAGAGAATTAAAAACAAAACCAACAAATGGCCAAAAACAAAACACTTAAATGGATTATCCTTCTCCTAGTCACACTAGGGGCAATCGCTGCGGTGTTTTTCCTGAAAACAGACGTGTCTTCGGCTGCTGGTGCCATTCCTTTACCTAGCAATGATGCGCTGGGCGGATTAACAGATCCAGACGGAGAAGGCCTGCAAAAAGGTTACAATTTAATCTGGGAGCTAGCAGAGAATTACCGTTACATTATCGGGTCAGTCGCAATTCTGTTTATTGTGATTGCTGGTGTGAAACTAGGTCTTATGGGTGGTAACGAGGAAGAAGCTGGCAAACAAAAGAAAAACCTTTACTGGGGATTAGTTGGGCTAGTGTTTATTATGCTAGCCGGCCCAATTGCTGAAATTCTTGATATGCAAAATGGAGGCCCCTTATCTGATGAATACGAAATTGGTTACCGCGCCAAACTGTTTGATGATCAGGTTCATATTGTGATTACGTTTATTAAATACATTGTGGGTAGTGTGGCTGTGCTGTTTATGATTCGCTCTGGCGCCAAGTTAGTAATAGCCGGTGAATCTGATGAAGTTTTAAATGCGGAAAAGAAAAACCTTATGATGGGAGTTTTTGCATTGTTT
>CAXCBS010000064.1:0-7310 GCA_963980845.1 uncultured Candidatus Peregrinibacteria bacterium
CTCCAAAACAAAGAAGGGCCGTGATTCCGCCAGCTAAGAGAGCTTTATGATGAAAATTCATGAATTAACGTTTTTTAAGTGTTCAATTTGCGGCCCATCACGCGCGTTCCAAGTTATGCCAATCACATCAATTCGAAAAGGACCGCCCCAATTATACTCACGAACATAGGTTAAGGCCACTTTTATAATCCGGTGCAACTTAATTTCAGTAATTCCCTCCAGCGGACCACCAAAAAATGTCGACCGCCGCGACTTAACTTCCACAAAAATCAACTCTCCCCCCTTTTGCGCCACTAAATCAATTTCTCCAAAACGTTTCCGAAAATTAGCCCGCACAACCTGATATCCACGCGACCGCAAGTACTGCTCCGCCAGCCGCTCTCCTTTTTCTCCTAGTTGCTGAGATTTACTAGTCATACTATCGGTCTATCACATCGACATTAAATCCAATTAACAAAGAAATTAACAAATCAAACCTAGACAAAGCGCCTCAAAAAGTTCTAATTTTTCCGATAGGAGCTTAGCTTGACAGGTATAAAATGATTTCAGGTTACCCCAATTCAACATGTCAAATTTAACCTTCGGTATCACAAACCTAAAGACCCCAAACCCCTTGAAAACCGCCAGGCTTTGTGCAAAACTAACCTCCCATTAAATGACTCACTAAAAATGTCCGACGACATCACCGCCAAAATTCCTCCACACAGTCAGGAGGCTGAAAAATCAACCCTCGGCTCCCTGCTGATCGACAAACACGCCATTATTAAGATCGCGGATCTGCTGCAACCAGACGATTTTTATTACGAGCAAAACTCTATTATTTATCGTGGCATTCTCGAATTATTTCAAAAACGTAGCCCAATCGACCTCGTAACTCTGGCTAATCTCCTCGAGGACGGCAACGATCTGGAGAAAATTGGTGGACGCTCTTATCTCGCCGAACTAACGCATGTTGTAATTACCGCGACTCACGTTCTCCAGTACGCTACGATTGTTAAGCAGAAATCAACTCTGCGAAAACTTCTCAAGGCTGGCCAAACAATTACTGGCCTTGGTTACGAAGAAACCAAAGAAATCGAAGAACTTATCGAGGGTGCTGAAAAAGCGCTTTTTAATGTTTCGCAAAATTTTGCTCAAGACAAATTCGTGCACATCAAGGATGTCTTGGCTCAAACTTATGAAAAAATATCTGATCTTCATGATTCAGATAGCAAAGATAAATACCGTGGGCTCCCTACTGGTTTCCGCAGTCTAGATAATATCCTCTCTGGGCTTCAAGCCGCGGATCTGGTTATTATTGCTGGTCGTCCGGCGATGGGTAAAACTAGTTTTGGGCTTAATATTGCCCAAAACATGGCCAAGGCTAAAAAATCTATTGGTGTGATTTCACTTGAGATGTCCAAGGAGCAGCTCGTGGAACGTCTTTTTTGTTCGCTTCTGAGTGTTGATTCTTGGAAACTGCGAACCGGAAAGCTTAGTGAAGAAGATTTTGCCCGTATTGGAACCGTGATGGATGAACTTAATTCTGCCAAGATTTTTATTGATGATTCAGTTTCTGGATCAATTTCCGAGCTCCGTGCCAAAGCCCGCCGCCTCCAGATGGAGCACGGCCTTGATATGCTTATGATCGACTATCTTCAACTGATGAGTATCAGTGGCACTGGCGGCAACATCAATAATCGTGTGCAAGAAATTTCCGAAATTTCGCGCTCGCTCAAAACGCTCGCGCGAGAATTAAAAATCCCAATTATTGCCCTTTCCCAGCTTTCTCGTGCTGTGGAAAATCGCCCTTCAAAAGTCCCGCAATTATCTGATCTCCGTGAATCTGGAGCGATTGAGCAGGATGCAGATGTGGTGCTTATGATTTATCGCGAAGATTATTACGAAGAAGACACAGACCGCGCCGGACTTACTGATATTTTTGTCAGGAAACACCGTAACGGTCCCGTCGGCCGCGTGGAATTAGTGTTCAAAAAAGAACAAATGCGTTTTTACGATGTTGATCGTCAACATTCATACCAAGATGAGTCTCAAGAAGTTCCAATGGGTGGTTAGGCTTCTTGATCTTCAAGGTCTTTCCAAGTGAAGAAGTGAGATTCAAGTTGCTCTTTAGTCCCAACAACGGTCGGAGTTATTTGTGTAAGCAAGTCGTCTTCATTGAAATGTAGAGAGAGAATGCACTCAGATTGATCTCCGGTAGATGGTTCTTTAATTGTAATTTGTAAACGTATTTCAGATGGATCAGTAGTTTCCAGTGTTTCTACTTCTGTTATTGAAAGATTTCCAAAAATGCATTGAGTCGAGGATCCACCTTCAGCAATCTTAGTTTCACCTTTAAAAATAACTCGGCCTAAGTGTGATAAAGAGCTATCTATTTGTTTTGGATCTCCCTCCTTATCAAGCAATGTTCTTCGGTGGTTAAGGGCGGGCCCATTACTTACACTGGCTGTGGACACAAGAGCGTCGCCTTTTTCTAGGCGCCATAATCGTCGAAGATCAATAGTTCTAAAGGCCGGGTTAGTCTTAACATTTTCAAGGAATCGGTCTCCGCTGAGTCTAAAAGTATGTTCTCCCAATAATTTATCCCCGCGAGAATGAGTTACTGCAAACGGACGTAAGTCACCATAGATAAGCCTTTCTTTTACAGCTTCAGTAACAACAGCAATAGCAGTGTCGGCGGGAGTTCTTTCTACTCCGTATACTTGGCTGCCCGGAATAGTCATATCAACTAAATCTGCGGCAATCTGATCTACTCCCCAAGTAGCTTCTTGGCTAGTCATAAATGATGTTTTTAAATTTATTTTAGTGCCTAATATATAAAACAAAAAATAGCCTATTGCAAACTTTTCTCCACAAATCTGAAAAATCTGGTATCTTATACCTACTTAACAGACATTTTTATGGCTTTTTGGGTTGATGAAATTGCGGATCAGATTATTGCTGAGAATCCAGATCCGGATCGCGAGATTATTTTGCGAGACGAAAAAACTGCCTCCGGCAAGGTTCATATCGGATCGCTTCGTGGGGTTATTATTCATGGAGTTTTGGCTGAGGCGTTAAATCAAAAAGGACGCAAAGCAACTTTTTATTACGAAATTAATGACGTGGATCCTATGGATGGGCTCCCTGTTTATTTGAATGAAGAGGCGTACACGCCCTACATGGGAATGCCACTCAAAGACATCCCTGCACCTGATGAAAACGGATTTCCAACAGGTGAAGTAACGCGCGAAAACAATTTTGCGCGGCACTATGGAAACGAGTTTATTGAAGTGATTGAAAAACTTGGATTTAACGAAAGCAGCAATACTAAATTTGTGTGGGCTAGTGATTTTTACGAGGCTGGCAATTACGATGATTGGATTAAAAAAGCTTGCGAAAAACCGGATTTAGTCCGCGAAATTTACAAAAAAACCAGTGGCTCGGAAAAACGTGAAGATTGGAATCCACTACAAATTGTTTGTGAAAAATGTGGCAAAGTTGGTACCACTACAGTGGTTGATTTTGATGGTGAGCTAGCCACTTATGTTTGTGAAAAAAACAAAGTTACTTGGGCAGAGGGGTGTGGCCACGAAGGAAAAGTGGCCCCTTTTAAGGGGCGCGGTAAGCTGCCATGGAAAGTTGAGTGGGCTGCAAAATGGGCTGGATTCCCTCGCCCGGACGGCGAAATTGGAGTAGATGTTGAAGGGTCTGGAAAAGACCACAACGCAGCCGGTGGGTCGCACGATGTGAGCTCTGGAATTTGTAAGGAGATTCTGGGCGCCGCCGTCCCGTTCAATGTGCCTTATGAATTCTTTTTATTCGGCGGCGCCAAAATGTCAGCCTCCAAAGGCCTCGGTGCCACGGCTCAAGAAGTTTCCGAAACAATGCCTCCGGAGTTACTCCGTTTCCTGATGGTGCGCTCCAAACCCAACAAACCAATTGATTTTGAAATAAGTGGCGATACTATCCCGCGTCTCTATGATAATCACGACCAATGTGCGGAAATTTATTTTGATAAAAATCCTGAAAATCCAGATCTGGGCCGCGCTTTTCACTACGCGCAGCTTGATCCAAGCAAAATAGAGCATCGCTTTTTCCCTCGTTTTTCTAAGATGGCTTTTGTAGTTCAAATTCCTCATCTTGATCCGCTCGAAGAAGTTGCAAAAATGAAAGAAGATCCTCTGTCTGGACCAGACGAAGAAGAGGCCGCCGAACGCTCTGCATTTGCCAAAATGTGGCTTGATAATTTTGCCGGTGAACGCTCTAAATTTACTATTCAACAAGAAATCCCAGAGCTTGCAAAAGCTCTCACGGCAGATCAAAAAGCATTCTTAAAATCAATTGCCGACGTCTTATCCGAAAACCCTGACCTCGGTGGAGAAGAGCTCCACGGACAAATTCATGAACTTAAAAATAATTCTCAGCTCGAGCCTCGCGATGCCTTCGGCGCTATTTATGCCGCGCTCCTTGGAAAAGAGTCTGGCCCTCAAGCCGGCTGGTTCCTCGAAGCACTTGAGCGCGATTTTGTTATTAAACGTTTCTCAAACCTTTAACTTCCCTTACTAAATGCGTAAACCAAAAATTTTGGCCGCCTCAGTAACTTTGACGGCCCTGCTTTTGGCAATAGTTGCCTTGCCAATTACGGCTAGTAGTACAGCTACTCCCCTTTCAGACATCCTTCCATCAGAGCTCTACGGAGTTTTAGAACTGGATCCCGCCGAAGTCCCAAACTCGCTCCAGGATCTTTACATGGAGGGTCTGAGTTATGTGATTGATTCTGGCTTAAACCCTTATTATTACACCGAAGAAGGATTTGATATCCTAACAGATTTTTATAGGGATCTTTACGGTAATCAACCGGTAACCGTTGGAGTTACTGCTTCATCTCTAACCCCAGCTGCATTTATTATTACCGAAATAGAAGAAGGCAATTTTGAAAATCTCATTGACCTATATGGGCCTTATATTAGCGACATGATTAGTGTCTACTTGCCTATGGACGAGGATGAAATCGAAGAAATTGAAGAAGTTGAAGTAGGCGAAGACTATGAAGATATAATTAAAGGCATGGATGAGTACACATATTGGACCGATGGGGAGTATTATCAGACGTCTTACCCTACTTCTTATTTGATGTATCACGAAGGGTATTTAGTAATCTCTAATGAAGCTAGTTTTTTGGAAGGTCTTTACGAAGGTTATTCAGATACTCTCACTGAAAACAGTGAATACGCCGAGGTGGCTGACGAGTTTTTGGATGACAATTTTTTAAGTGTTTTTGTTGATGCTGGCGACCTGTTGAATGATGTTGGATTAGGAGGTGTTTCCGAAATTAACTCAGATGCTACGGTTCTCGAAGCCTTAAAAGCATTTGGATTTTCTCTAGAAATATCTAGAAAAGGACTTTCTGCTCAGGAGTATGTGATTTCAGATAGCGGTGTTTTGGATTCACTAGGAATTGATTATGACAAAAATCTAACCGTGCCACATTTATACGAATCCATGCCAAGTAGTAACCCAATCTTTTATTTTGAAGGGTTTAATATTGGCGAAAACTGGGACTCTTTTTCTGATGTTAGCGAATCTTCCGAAAACATTGAAGGCACTTTCCGAGCAATGATGGGCGCTGGTATTAGCGATTATTTAGTGCCTATTTTGAGTCAGGGCGCGTCATTATTAGTTCAAGATAGTGGCAATCTTTTCCCAAGCATTAATGTTTTAATCGAAGTAGAAGATAACGAAGATTTAGCTCAAACAATTATTGATAATTTAGCGGAATCTTTTACCACAAATATTGATGAAGAGGTTGTTAATGTTGAAATCTCTGAAGAAGAGTTATTTGGAGGAGATTTCACAGTAGTTGAAATTGTTTTTATAGAGGAAGAATCAAAAAATCCTTATGCGATTTATACCCCAGAAGAATGGCGCACAATAAGCTTAACAATGGGTATTACCGAAGATTCTAAGTTGATGATTTCTTCTAATCCAAATATCGTCGAAGAGTATGGAGAAGATCTGATTAACGACGATGATTTTGATATAGCTTTTAATGAAAACGGAGGTGAAGTTTCTTATGTTGGTTATTTTAATTTTGAAAACATTGGCGACTGGGGACGAAATATTTTAAGTGAATATGAAGATTATGACCCCATGGGAATTGCTGATTTTGAAACAGCCAACGATGCTATTAAGCAATTCTTTTCCGTGTTTGAAGATGTTCATTTTGTAACAACTCAAACCAATGATTACACCAGCGCTGAAAGTGATTGGAATTTTGATTTAGATGAAATTCCAAACCTTGTAACTTATTTTACTGCGATGCAAGAATCAGTAGCCGCTAGTTTTAGCATCCTAGATAGTTCCACCACAGATTTTAGTGATGTTGAAGCTCAAGAATGGTATGGCGATGATGTTTATTATTTAGCTACCGAAGGTATTGTGACGGGATATGGGTCCGATACTTATGAGCCAAGCGGCGACATTACTCGCGCTGAATTTTTGACTATGTTAATGCGCGTTCTTGAGAAAAAAGGTTACAACTCAAGCTTAGATTGGTATTGCTGGGATTGTGATGATTTTTCTGATGTCTATTATTACGATTGGTACGGAAGTTATGTTTATGGAGCACTTGATCTTGAAATTATAAGTGGTTACGAAGACGGGACTTTCCACCCTGACGAATTAATCACTCGTGCCGAAGCTGTGACCATGTTAAACAACGCTTTAGCCGTAGTTGATTTAGACGTTGATATAAGCGAGGAGGAATTAGAAGATTTCTCTGACGTTGATCAAGATGACTGGTATTACAGTAATATCCGGACCGTACGACAATACGGGATTGTTCAAGGCGCTACCGAAACAACTTTCGAGCCAAGTCGAAACCTCAACCGTGCCGAAAGTGCTAAAATTATTCGCCTTACCTTGGAATTGATCCAGTAATATTTCACTGTTCTGCGGTTGATTTTTTTTGAATTTATACTAAACTCAGCTTCCCACTCTGAATGGACCTTTTCGCACTTGTTGCGAGCGAGGTTTATCGGAAAGTTGGGCTGTCCTTTGAGAATTTGGCGCAAGTTTTAAATTTTTTTAGGCAGTGGTGATATCCCTCAAGCAAGTGAGAGTGTGAAGAATGAAGAAAGGATTTTTGAGCTGGGAACGGCTGGCGACGGGAGCTCTGGTGATCCTCGCGATCATGGTCTGCTTCGGCTACTGGAAGGTCTCAAAGCAGCACGCCCTTCGCGTCCAGCAAGACGTCCAGCAGCAGTTCGATGCAGAGGCATCCGCCCTGCTGGCGCTGCAGGAGAATGCGAAGGGGGTCGGGCTTGGCA
>CAXCBS010000065.1:0-7283 GCA_963980845.1 uncultured Candidatus Peregrinibacteria bacterium
ACGGACTTAAAGGCGGCAAAGGCGTGAAAGTTGTCGGAGATCATCTTGCGGATGCGGTCGAAGGAGCAGCTTATGCGGCGGGTTGTATTGCGGACGCTGGACACGTGGTAGTGGAAGAAAAATTTGTGGGCCCAGAGTTTAGTTTAATGAGTTTTGCAGATGGCGAAACCGTGGCTGACATGGTGCCAGTGCAAGATCACAAACGCGCTTATGTTGGTGATAGTGGTCCAAACACGGGCGGGATGGGGTCTTATAGCGATGCTAACCACTTGTTGCCATTTGTGACTAAGGAAGACTTAGAAGTTGCACATGATATCACCACCCAAGTGATGCACGCCCTATATAAGGAGACTGGGACTAAGTTTGTGGGAATTATGTACGGCGGATTTATTGTGACGCGAAATGGCGTTAAGTTAATCGAGTACAACGCACGTTTTGGTGACCCGGAGGCTATGAATGTTTTGCCACTTTTAAAAACTGATTTTGTTGATGTTTGCGAAGCAATGGCTCGAGGAGAACTTGCTGGATTGCCGCTGGAGTTTGAGAAAAAAGCCACTGTTTGTAAGTATGTGGTGCCAGAGGGTTACCCTGACAAACCAGTCAAAGGAGAGAAAATTGAAGTGGAAGGAATTCCTGAAGGCGTCAAACCTTATTATGCTTCTGTTGACCAACGCGAGGATGGGCTTTATTTATCTGGCTCACGCGCCATCGCATTTGTGGGTCTAGGCGACACAATCGCCGAAGCTGAACAACTTGCTCAGAGTGCGGTCACTAGCGTAAAAGGCCCGGTTTTCTTCCGTGAAGATATTGGTACCGAAGAGTTGATTGGGAGGTACGTTCAAGATAGAGAGAACCTACGCGGTTAATAAACCCCAAGAACCTTAATTCCCTTTACTGTTTTTCGGACCGCAGCTATGGCTTCTTTTCCGGAGCCACGACTTGCATCGCCCTCGAAATCTAAATAAAACAAGTACTCCCCTAACTTGCGTGGGGCAGGACGAGATTCGATATGAGTCATATTAAGTCCGAGCTTGTTGAAGATTTCAAAAATACTAAACAAGCTACCGGGTTTGTCTTTTGAAAAATAGAAAACAACCGAGGTTTTGGGTTTTTTCGGAACTTTTGCAAGTGGTTTGCGTGCTATTACAATAAATCGTGTTTCGTTTTCACCATCGTTTTCAATATTACGCTCTAACACCTTGAAACCATGGTGCTTGGCCGCGACTTGAGGGCCAATGGCAGCGGTTTTTTTGTCGTGATGTTTATGCACATGTTCAAAAGCGGCAGCAGTACTGTTGCTAGTGGCCCAGGTAGCGTCTGGAAATTTTTTGCGTAAAAAATCACCACATTGGCTTAGGGCCTGCGGATGAGACATGATGGTACGAATATCTGATTTTTTAACTCCCGGAAGCGCAGCTAACTGATGATGAATTGGCACTTTGAATTCCGCGGTAATGTGAATTTTCTCCTTAAAAAGAGAGTCCAAAGTCTCGCGAACCTTGCCCTGCAGCCGATTTTCAATTGGCAGAACTGCTTCCTTGATTTGGCCGCTACTAACAGCCTTGGCTACCTCTGTTATATTACGGAAAAAAACAATCTTGTTTTTGCGCTTACCGCGCCATTTTGTGGCGGCGATTGAACTAAAAGTCAGCTCAGGCCCGAGGCTACCAATAGCGTTTTTCGGGATTTTATCTGTTTTGGGGAGTTCTTTAACTCCAACCATTTGGTTAATCATGTCATCTGTATCTTGAAAAGCCTGTGCACTAAATTCACCGAAATATTTGGTTCCTTTTTTAAAATATTTAGTAAATGCTTTTAAGTCACCTTTTTCTACGATGGAAACTAAATCTTGAACGGCTTTTTCATAAGTTTTGAGTAATTTGGAATTGCTGGGATTTTGGATTTGGATGTTGCCGTACAGGTTTGGATCCTGGGCCAAATGCCGAGCAGCCACCTTTATCTTGAGCTGTGAAGCCGGGCTGGCAAGGGGCAGAATCTTAGCAAGTTTGGGATTTAGGTCACTTAGAGTTTTGCCAAGTGCAAATTCTGAAAAATGGATTAGAGCTTGCACAAAAGACATCATTTCATCGTGTTTTTTGGCGGTTAGACGAATCAGAGTAAGTCCCCCATTTTTGTTAAAAGTTTGTTTGAACCACGGGAGCCATTTTTTGGCGCGAGCCGGGCAATACAGCATGGTTTGACCAGGCCCAAAAGTGGTCTCATTACACATGGGATGCGCCCCAATCACAGCGGCGCGGCTTTTTTTCATAGCGCGCACTGGGATCTGTTTAACAGAAGTAATATCCATAAGTAGCGCACTTGGACGAACATGCGGGGCAATTTTCTCAATCACTTTCTCGGTTTTATCAATTGGCACAGAAACAATCACCACATCAGCTTTTTTAACCAAAGCGCGATTAGATAGCCGCGTACCTCGATCGGAAATAAGTATTTTGTGGCCCTGCGCTTCTAGAAATTTAGCAAACGCTTGGCCCATACGGCCCTTTCCTCCAATTATCCCAATGGTCTTAACCATTATTTCTTCTTCTTAGTAGTAGTTTTTTTCTTAGGAGTGGCTTTTTTCTTGGCTGGGGCCTTCTTTTTTGGCGCGGCTTTCTTTTTAGCTGGGGCCTTTTTCTTGGCCGGAGCCTTCTTTTTGGCCGGAGCCTTTTTCTTGGAGGCGACTTTTTTCTTAACTGCCTTTTTTACTTTCTTAGTTACTTTTTTAGCGACTGGTTTAGCCTTTTTTACTGCCTTTTTTACGGTTTTCTTGGCTTTTTTGGCAGCTGGTTTTGCGATTTTTTCGACTTCGGCAATGTATTTTTTCTTTTCCTTGGCGTATTTGGTGGCTGCTTTTTTGAGTAAGTCAGCTTTTTTATGAGCTTCTTCTACCCAGTCATCTAAGTCTACTGCGCCTTTTGAGAGTTCTTCGACCGTGTCTGTGGTTTTCTGCCAGAATAGTTTGGCTTCTTCGCTTTGGGCTACATCTTGGGCCATGTCAGCGATGTCGTCTGCCATTTTGGAAAGGTCGTTGGCTACGGCCTTATGACCAAAACCGCCAGATTTACGTTCCTTAGCAATTTCTTCACGAAGTTTTTTTCCTTTTTTAGGGGCAAATAACATACCGGTTACAGCACCGGCAGCGACTCCTAATAGGAGTGAAACTTTTCCTTTTCCAGCCATTTTAAGGGAGGTTAATAATCGTATTTTCAGTATAGCACTACCTCTAAAAATCTAAAGTTAAAATATTGATTTGACTTTCAGGTTAGGTTTCCCTAGTATTTGGTAGCTTGATTTTTGAATAAACCTAAATATGCCGTTAATTAAATCCGCTAAAAAACAGATGAAAGTTTCTCGCAAGAAACAACAACGAAACTATCGTACTCGCGAAAAACTAAAAAATTCCCTAAAAGATGTTGTTGCTGCTGTCAAAGGTGGCAAAAAGCCTGAGGCTGAAAAAGCTATGCAGGCTGCTTACAAGGTGATCGACACCGCTGCTAAGAAAAACATCATCCATAAAAACACTGCTAGCCGTAAAAAAGCTGGTGTGTCTAGAATGGTAGCTAATATTGATAAAGTTGCTGCTGCTCCGGCTAAAGGCGCTAAGAAAAAGGCGGCGCCTAAGAAAGCTGCTGCTCCAAAAAAAGCAGAAGCTAAGGCCGAAGAGCCAAAAGCTGAGGCTAAGGAAGAGGTTAAGGAAGAGAAAGCTGAAAAAAAGGCTGAGTAAGACTCAGATCGCGTTAATTATTGAAAGACCAAGATTTTCTTGGTCTTTTTTGTTTGTTCGAGTACAATTTGTCCAGTTCCTTGTAAATGTGGGCCCGTAGCTCAGTGGTTAGAGCAGTCGGCTTAACGATGTATCTGTGCTAAGTCTAGATGTCGGTTGTGATGTTCGGCGTGGCAATTATGACAAAGTAAAATGCACTTTTTTATTTCACTTTCTATTCGAGATTTTTTTCTATTTGAAAGTGCTCTCATGTCTAGTCTGAACTCTTTTGTTTCTTTCTTCATATGATGAAAAACCAGTGCTGCTAAATTTTTGTTATAACCGCAAAGACAACACTTACCGCCCATTCTTTCGATTAGCTCCAACTTTCTTCGCAATCCGCGAGCTTGTTGGGCGTCATAGCTTTGGTGCTCCTTATTTTTACATTTAAGGCTGCAATAAAAAATCTGTTTTCCTTTGAGACGCTTGTTACAGATTTTGCAGCTTATGACCTTATTCATAAGCTAATTATATCTAGATATGCATAGTAACACCAGGGCTGCTAGTGGGGTGACCTGCTAGTGATCATCTGTCAAATTCGGGGAAACCTAAGTCTTATAAAAGATACGGCAATCCCGAGCCAAGCCTCAAATAAGAGGAAGGTGTAGAGACTAGACGGCAGACATCTCGAATAGAGATGAAGGGATAGTCCAGCTTACAAACTTGAAAAAGGTCACGAAAGTGATAGTTGAGATGCATAACCGATTTGTCGCTGGTTCAAATCCAGCCGGGCCCACCAATAGATGTCATGATATAAAAACTATAAATATTCATAGTAGTGAAATTTTTGAATCAGAAACGTTTATAAACAAGGATTTTACCAAAAAGTCTTTTGTTGGTGCGACTTTTAGAGATTGTTCTTTTGAAAATTGCAATTTATCAAACACAGATTTTTCACGATCTAGTATTCAAGGAGTTATTTTTAAAGAATGCAAAATCTTAGGCGTAGACTTTTCTAGGTGTAATAAGTTTTTATTGGATTTTTCTTTTATGGACTCCAAGATTTCCATGTCAGTTTTTTCAGGCTTAAATTTGAAAGGTGTTATATTTGATAGTTGTGAAATATTTGAATGTGATTTTATCCAAACAGATTTATCAAAGGTTGATTTTAAGAATTCAAACTTAAGAGGCAGTCGTTTTCAAAACTCCAATTTGAGTTTTACTTCATTTGAAACATCCTCAAGCTATAGTATTAATCCAAATGAAAACATCCTCAAAAAAACAAAATTCTCTATTCCAGAAATCATTGGTTTATTGGATATTTACGATTTAGATATTAAATAAGCCTAAATCCCTAGACCATCCACTTGGCTCCACCATCTAGAATTTTAGGTTAATAAGTCTGCACGTGCAGACTTATTTGGGAAACTTATAAAGCCTCACTACCAATCTACTGAATGATCAAAATTCATAGGAAGTAGACTTCTAACTAAAACTGCTCTACCTGAAAAAAAATGGCGGAATCTGCTTAACGCAAGGGCCGAATTAATATGCGTTCCTTGAGAGATAACTCCTGTAGAATCCAATATCCTAAAATTCCATCTATCTTCTCCATAATATCCATGAATAAGGACAAAGTGACCAGCAGGTTTTTCAGGATGAGGGCTTTGAGGATATCTAAGAGAAGGATGAACAGATGCTATAACAAATTTACCAGCATCTATTTCTCGACGTATCTTAGCCCGGCTCAGCCCTTCTACTGCTTGGGCTGGAAGTCTAAATCTATCTTCTATGAAACGAGCTAAAGGTTGATGATATGCTCCACTATATTTACCGTTTTCTTCTAATTTATACACACCTGCCTGAACAGCATCTCTAAACATTTGATCTAGTGATGGCAGATCAATTCCAAAATCATCACTCTGATGAGCCTTAAGAATAGAGCGCAGACAACAAAGCCCACACCAATTTGCTTCAGGCCTAGCCCTGTCAGTACGCTCATGACCCTCTAACCACATTTCTAGATCCTGCCCGCTGTCTTCGACTTGACTTGTCCAAATTTCATCTACGTCCGTAGGACAGCCCCTTAATAAATCTATATCATCTTCTCGATTTGTGGCTTCTAAATTCATCATTGTATTTTTAAAATAGGTAAATTAATAGCATATTAAGCTCTTTTTGTAAAGAGTTGCTGCATTGCAGAGCTCTAGAACAATGCAGCCGGGCCTACCAAATTGACACGATCCTCTTTTTAATGTATAAATTTGGGCCACTTTAGAATCCACCCACCACATGCCCCCCCAAGGCAACAACAGATTAGGAAACTTAACAATAGATGAGCAACGCACGGTTCTTCATGAGACCCGGGAGTTATTGAATAGTTCTGTTCACGCTATAGAAATAGAAAGACTGGGGATTTTAGGTAAAGTTGAGGAGATTTTGGATGGATTGCTACCAGATTGCAAAGTTAGTTTAAAGGAAACATGTGACATTTTGGGTGTTGATGCAGAAATTGATGAGCGTAGGAAATCAGTGATCTTGCATGTTAAAACGGCTTTGCTGGATAAAATTTATAGGGAGAGCTTAAAAGAAGATCCAGATGAATTTGAAATTACTCAAATTAATGAGGTGTTTGTCCCCCCTCAAGACAGAAAGCATATTCAACCTGGCGAAGAAGATTTCGGGACTCCAGAAATTCTCCCTAGAGGTAAATTAATTGTTGATATTCTTAAAAAACTTGGTGTAGACCCTAAATCATGTAGGTTTTTATGTGGTAAAAATTCAAAAGAAATGATGCGTACGTTAAGTTATCAGATGATTGTGGTGCCCAGCTTAAATAAAATGATTCTTTTTTGTGACGAAAGTGAAAATAGAACTTTTATCGCTCATACAATTCAGTATCCTCGCTTTATGTATAAAAAAACTAAAGATGAATTAAAAGAACACCCTAAAGTTGAGAGCTTGGTCTGGCGACAGGATGTGGCAAGCTGGGAAAAAGCGCTAACAATGATTTTCCAACGAGAAACATATACAAAACCCGAACCCCCACCAAAAGAAACGACCCATAATATTGTTATGGATGGACACAAGGTCGTGGAGGTTGATGGTCAACCGGCGCGAACCGTAAATGCTTTTGCTCATGAACGACAAGGGATGAAGCTTTGTAGCGCGAAAATCCTAAAAGAGATGCTTTGCCACTATGACATTGAACCTACTGGAGCTTTGACTAGAAATGCAGAAATTTATTCAGTAGAAGTTCTAGAGAGCATGATTCCCCAAGTACAGCAAAACGGTGAGATCCTTTTACGAGGCGATTTATATACTACTCCTTCTA
The DNA here is from genome assembly GCA_963980845.1 of uncultured Candidatus Peregrinibacteria bacterium. GTDB lineage: Bacteria > Patescibacteriota > Gracilibacteria > UBA1369 > UBA12473 > JABJMC01. The sequence goes on from CAXCBS010000065.1 coordinate 7,041, forward strand.
TTTTTGCGGACATGAATTCTACGAGCAAGAAATCTATAAAAAAGCATATTAAAGAGGCGGAATTGGCCCCCCATCCAATATTAAGAAGGGCAGCTGGCCATTATTACCTTAAGTCGGATATTGAGGCGGCTCTGCCCCCTATGATAAGCGATGATGGTTATGTCTCTATTAGGGGTCGAACTGCCGTGGGATTGAAAAGGGTTGGTGGATCTAACAAATATCCATTCAATAGATCGGAAGAGC
>CAXCBS010000066.1:0-7259 GCA_963980845.1 uncultured Candidatus Peregrinibacteria bacterium
GTGGTTTATAAAACGGCCCCAGCCATTGGTCTCTTAAAAGTATAGAGTTTAGACGTTTTTAAGGAATTCCCATAAAGTTCGCACCAATCTTCCGGTCGCGCCTTTTGGTATGTAGGGTTTTGCTTCATTGGCCCAACCACTACCGCCCATGTCTAGATGAGCCCAAGGAGTTTTTTTGACAAAATGTTCGAGGAAAGCACCGCCCATAATAGTGCCGGCTGAGGTGCTGGCAGTATAATTATCAATGTCTGCAGCTACTCCTTTGATTTTGGATTTGTAATCTGGATCAAGCGGTAATTCCCATACTTTTTCACCGGTTTCAAGAGCTGCTTGTTGGAGTTTTTTAGTGAGGTCATTGTTGTTAGAAACAAGAGCACTAATATCGTATCCTAAGGCGGCAATTGCCGCGCCGGTTAAGGTCGCAATGTCGATAATTGTTTCGGGTTTGTATTTCTTGTTAGCATAAGCAATCGCATCGCCAAGAATCAAGCGTCCTTCGGCATCAGTGTTTTTGATTTCTACGGTAGTGCCGTCATAAGCAGTAAGAATATCACCGGGTTTGATTGCCTTGGCCCCAAGTAGGTTTTCAGCGCAAGGAGTGATCCCAATTACATAGAGTGGAAGTTTGTATTTAGCAAGAAGTTGGAAAATACCAAGCACGGTGGCTGCTCCCGCCATATCAAATTTCATTTCTGGGAGCTCGCGGGTTTTAATATTAATTCCGCCAGCATCAAAACAAACACCTTTGCCAATTAAAACAATTGGTTTCTTGTTTTTGGGCTTGTATTTGTGTTCAAGTACAATGAATTTAGACTCTTCGGCCGCGCCTTGGCCTACACCTAGTAAACAGCCCATTTTCATTTTTTTGATCCAGGATTCGCCATAGACTTTGCAGGACATAGCGCGTGATTTTTTGGCAATTTCTTGTGCTTTTTTAGCCATCAGAGTGGGGCTCATGTAGTTGCTGGGAGCATTTACAAGATCGCGCACCAAATGCACGGCAATGACTTTTTCTACAACTTCAAGTACAGCGTCGTTTAGTTTTTTGTGGAGTTTTTTATCAGTTACGATAATTTGCAGGCTTTTAAGTTTTTGGAGACGACGAGATTTGTCAGTAAAAATTTCTTCGTACTGGTAATGTCCGAGTAAAATTCCTTCTACAAAAGCTGTAATAAGTTCGGGAGATTCTTTTGGCGCAATTATTGCCAGTTCTTGAATGGCTTTTTTAAGGCGAGAAGAGCCGGCTCCACCAGCGCGACGCCAGGTTTCTTCGGTCTCTTTTTTTTGTGGGCCTAGTCCAACGAGTAGAAGGCGAGGGGTGATTTTATCTTTTTGATAAACCATCACAGTTTCGCTAAGTTTTCCCTCAAAATCAGGTTGATGTTGGTGGGTTAGAGCTTCTTCTTGAGTTGGTTTTGGATTTTTTCCTTCGTAAAAAGGGATGATGAGTAGGTCGTTCTTAGTGACCTTAGTTTGTATAGTGATTTTCATTAGGGCCTTTTGAGAGATATATTATTTACTGCAATCTTACCACTTTGACTGCAATTAATTCAACACTCCTCAATGTATCTTTTTATTGATACGTTTTCGTCGTGTTTTATAAATTTCGTTCAAAATGGTCAGATTTCGCTACAACACTATACCTCTCAAAAGGCCCTTTCCGATACGAGACTTACATGAATTCGCCAAACTATTGTTGTTGTTTTTGTGCTGGACGAATTTTCCAGGTGATTTCGGGTTCAAGTTTTCCAGGTAAACTAAAGCCAGCTGCTTTTTTGTGACCACCACCGCCAAATAGGCCAGCGATTTTAGATAAATCTACATCTTCGTTTTGAGTGCGGAGTGAACCTTTGATTTTGCCAGAATGGTTTTCACTTAAAAGAATTGAAAATCGACTGCCCGGTACAGAATTTAAATAATCAATTACACCGCTTAGGTCGCCAGGTTGAGCGTCGCATTCTTTGAAATCTTGGTTGGTAACTGCAGAAACAACGGCGTTGCGGGTAGTTAAACGAGCGCGTTGCATAACGCGGCCCCATAGTTTTAATTGACTGGCTGGTGTGGATTTAAACATTCCTTTAACTAAAGGTTTAATGCGCGCGCCATAACTCATCAGATCAGCCGCGGTTTGCATAACTAGCGGCGTGGTGTTGGAATGCATAAAACTACCAGTGTCGTAATAAAGTCCCATCATTAAACAGTTGGCAATGTCGTGCGTGATCGGATAGCCCCAGTGCCTCAATAGATGATAAGTAATACAAGACGCGGCCGCAGCCTTGTCATTCACAATGTTATGCGTACCAAAAAAATCATTTGAAGGGTGATGATCAATATTAATTAGTGGGATTTTCCCTTTCAATAATTCAGGTTTTTCTTTGTGAAATTCCATTAAATAATGAGCTCCACAATCCACCACAATAACTAAATCAAAATCACTTAATTCAAAATTATTAACAAATGAATAAACCCCTTTTAAAACATGGGCATATTCGGGAGGGGGATCAACGCAGGCTGAGGTCACGGATTTGCCAAGAGAGGTGAGTGTGTGTCGCAAGGCTAAGTTAGCGCCAATAGTGTCGCCGTCTGGTCCTTTGTGCGAAATAATAAGCACGTTTCTCGAGTTTTTTAACAGATCGTGAACCTCTTGCAAAAGAGGTTCTGGGAACGGCAATTTCGGAGGATAAGTGCTCATTTAGCTCTCAAAATTAAGGCACTTATAATACCTCTAAATTTGCGACCGCGCTTCTCTTTCGTGTTGACGACTTTCTTAATTAGTTGGCCTCTACGTACTGGTACGCTGAGTAAGCGCCCATGCAGCCTTCGGCTACTCCAATAATGGCTTGTTTCCAGTCAGTGTCAGTACAGTCTCCGGCAGAGAAAAATCCTTGGATATTAGTTTCGGAAGCTTTGTTAATAATAACTTCTCCTTTTTGATTTAATTCAGCGCCAAGTTGGGTTGCCAGGTCGGTGCGGGGGAGTCGTCCAATTTCAATAAACACAGCGTCACATTCTAATTCTTTGCCAGTGTCAAAAAGAGCTTTTTCAACCTTGTTTTCACCTGTTATTTCTGTGATGTTGGTATTGTTTATGACTTCAATGTTATCGGCTTCTTCCATGCGTTTTATATTAATTGGTTCAGCGCGAACTGCTTCGCCACGGTAGACGATATAAACTTGCTTAGCGTATTTTGCGAGGAGTAAAGATTCCTTAACAGCTGAATCGCTGCCACCGACAATAGCCACGACTTTGTCACGGAAAAAAGGTCCGTCACAAGTAGCACAATAGGAAACTCCACGATTGGCTAGTTCTTTTTCTCCAGGGACGCCAAGCTTGCGGTGTTCGGTTCCAGTGGCTAGTAACACGGTTTTGGTTTCGTAGGTTTCGCCGCTGGTGGTGGAAAGAGTGAAGGTTTCATTACGTTCAATTTTTTCAATAGTTCCTTGTTTGATTTCAACGCCAATATCAGCCACGTGTTCTTGTAAATGTCCGGCTAGTTCAAGTCCGCTTAAGCGTTTGTAGCCAGGGTAGTTTTCAACTAAATGAGTAAGAGTGATGGTTCCACCGGGGAGTTCACCGATGACAAGAGTTTTGATGCCAAATCGGCCAGCGTAAATTGCAGCCGCCATTCCAGACATTCCGCTACCAATAATTATAAGATCATACATAAGGAGGTTTTTTTAAAATGCCTGCCCATTATAGCGGAGTTTGGTTTTGTGACTAGTAGTTTAGAAATCTAATCCTTTTTGAGCGGTTTGTCCTTCATTGAATGGATGTTTGATCTCTTTCATTTCGGTTACTAGATCAGCAATTTCAATAAATTCAGGGGGAGCGTTGCGACCGGTTAAGACAAAATGAATGCCTTGTGGGGAGTTTTTGATTATTTTGCGAATTATTTCAGTTGGGATCAGACCGAGGCTAACCGCAACATTTACTTCATCCAAAATAATAAGTGAATATTTGCCGCTTTGAATGCGAGTTTCAATTGTTTTGATTGCTTCGAGGGCGGCTCTGCGGTGATCTTCTTCGGATTGGTTGTCGTTTAGGATTTTGTAAAATCCTTTGCCAGCGGGGATGATGTCAATGCTTGGGAAATTTTTGGCAGCTTCTAGTTCTCCAGATTTCCAATCGCCTTTGATAAATTGAATAATACAGGTGTTCCAACCAGATCCAGCAGCCCGAAAAGCCACGCCCAATGCGGCTGAGGTTTTGCCTTTTCCATTGCCAGTGTAAACGTGGATCATGAGAGGTTAGTTAGAGTTTGTTTAGGCGGCCATGCGTTCCATTTCGGTTTCTAGTAGTTCGTCGTCTTTGTGGGCAGTGGCATAGGATTCTTGCACTGCTTTCATCTGTTGTTCGGTGAGGCCAGCTTTGGTTTGTGCTAGACTAAAGAATTTGTTGCGTCGGTTTTTAGCAAGCTTTTCAGTTTGTTCATGGAGAGCTTTTTCAGCGGTAGAGAGTTCAACTTCGCGGCCACTAGTGTCGGTAAAAGCAACTTCAGATAATCCGCTTTGGCTGGCTTCGCCTTTTTGTTGTTTTTCGTTGAAGAACTGTTCAAGTTGGTCCTCGGTTTGTTTTTCTTGCGAGCCTTCTAGTTTAACTTGTTTTTTACGGCGAATAGCACCTGTTTCGTCGATAGTGTGCGTGTCGCTGTGTTGCTCGATAACGGCTTCGCCTAGGCCTTGGTCCTCTTCGCTTAAATTGCGAATAGATTTTTGAGCGCGAGCCGTGGTAGTGCTGCCGGCTGCCCCAGATTGTTCGTGATGTTTTTTGGAAAGAGTTAGTAAAACTTGTTTGCGGGCTAAGTCTTCGGCGTCGGTTTCAATCTCGTTCATATTGTCCACTTGCTCAAGTAGGTTGTCTGTTTCCGCTTGGTCGAGAGCGCTACTTGGAGTAATGGATGGCTCGGCACCTTTTTGACGCAAAGCTGCGACCAAGGTTTGTAAGTCTTGGCTGTCCGGGTCCATTTTAAGCGCTTGTAAGTAAAAATTAAACGCTAGATTAGAGTCGTCATTTTTTTCAGCAACTTCGGCGTTTTGAATTAAAAAAGGAATGGCTGACTGGTAAAAACGAGCCACGTCTTGCAGTTTGCGAATGCTTTTTTCGCGGTCAGCTAGTGGTTGATCAGCATTCATTCGGTCGCGTAAATGTGCAGGGAGTTTTGAAGTGGCTTTGCTGATTTGTTTGCGGGCTGTGACCATGCTGTCTAATTGAGTTTCTGCTTTTTTTGCCGCTTCTAATGAATTTACATTTTCTGCATACCATTTCTCGTAAACAGCCGGGTCGGATTTAAATGCGTCTGCATTTTTTGCCCACTTAGCGAAATAACGGTCTTTAGATTTTTGGAATTTTTCTCCTTCCAGGATGGCTTCAGTTTTTTTATCAATAGTGCCAGCTTCTTCAAATTTGTCGCGAATAGACTCGGCGATGTGCGGGTCTAGTTTGTTGTTGATGCGGTTTAGCAGTTTTCCGTATTTGTCAGCTATTTTGGGGGCGTCGGTTCGTAAGATTTCTTGTTTTTTTTCAAAATCTGAATCCTTAAATTTATCAGTTAGTACGTCTTGGACCTCAGGGTCGAATTTTTCAAATTTATCCCATAGTTTTTTCTCAGCTTTTATCTGGCCGGGGAGTGCTTCTAAAAACATGACTTTATGTTTGAGGCGTTCTCCTAATTTGTTGCCGTTTTGGTTGAAGGCTTTTTCACATAATTGAATAGATTCTTTGCAAAACACGCCTTCGGCTTTTTCGCGGAGTAATTTGCGGTGTTTGCGAGTCATACCTCGTTCTACTTCTCCTAAATATTGTTCGCGGCGGTTTAGGCCCCACTCTTTAAAATCTGGGGTTTGATGTTCTTTGGGTAGTTCTTTGTGAATGTTGAATAATTCAACGCGTGGCTCGATATCTTCTTTTTCAGCCTTGGAAAGTGCGGAGTGTTGTTCGTTTTCAGATAAAGTTAGAAACCATTCTAAATATTCAGCTGTGGTTTTTTTGCCAATTTTATCCGCGTGTTTTTTGAAAACTTCGCGATATTTTTGATAATTTTGGTTTTCTTTTTCAGCTGATTCTAAAACTTTGAGTTTTTCGTCGTAGTTTTCGGCTCCTTCTAATGAGTCACGGCGTTTTTGTTGAACTTTCTTTTCTAATTTTACGAATTTTTTAAGTTCAGCTTGGCGACTTGTTAGCTCTTTTTCTAATTCTTGGAGAGCTTTTTCTTTGGCTTTTAGTCCGCTATCTGAGAAAGATTCAAAAAGTTGTTCTTGTTCACCACGACGGAGCATTCCTTCTTTGTCGGCTGAACCAACGCGTCCTTCGAATTTTTTGCGTAACTCAACAGATTGACGCCAGTGTTCCTCAAAATCGTGTTTTACAGATCGCAGGCGACTTAAATCATGAATTGAGTCATCAACTTTATGAGTCCAATCTTTTGTTTCGTCTTCGGAAATAACTCCTTTGTCGCGAGTCATGCGTTCTAAAAGTTCTTTGCGGATTTCACCGGCTCGTTCATCAACAACTTTGTCTGAATGTTCAGATGCTAATTCTTTGTCAGTGCGGAGCTCGCTAATATCGTGCCCGTCTAATTGGTTAAGGCGATCTTTGGCAAGCGCCTCGTTTCCTCTGGCCATTTAAGATAAAGTTAATGAGTTTATGTTGTAACCCATTTTTTAGCTTTGTGCAACAAGGTTTTCTGGAGTCGGCGGTGCTCACGAGGAAAAGTTTTTTCTAGATCTTTGAGGGTGGTTACGATCTCGCGAACCTCTTTTGGGATTTCTTTTTCAAATGGTTTAAATGATTTGGCCTTGGAAATAGCAGTGAGTAGGCGAGGGGAATGGAAGCCCTGTTTAATCGCGATCTGTTCTAGATGCGATTGTTTGCTGAAAGGTTCAATTCCGTCGGTAGTATCAAAAAGTGCGGCAATTATTTGATTGCTGATAAGGTTTACAGGGCGACCTTCAAGTTTTGCGAGTAGGTTTTGAATGAAAACTCCAGCTCCATAAGATTGGTAAGGAATTTTTTGTTCATATAAGAGTTCAGCAACACCCATTAAGCTTAGGTTATAGCGTTTGTGTTCGGCTTGATCTTGGATTTTAGGGAGAGGATAAGAGCTTTTTTCAAAAACTCTTTTTAAGAAAGTGGTTCCAATTTCAGCGATGTCTCGCAGTTCTTCTGTTGTGACTCTTTCTAAATTAATCCAGCCTAAGGCTACTGGTTCGTAAGGCTCTGCTAGCAAACAACTTTCGGGTAGGGTAGTTTCATTTTCTTCG
>CAXCBS010000067.1:0-7152 GCA_963980845.1 uncultured Candidatus Peregrinibacteria bacterium
TATGGAATTTTCTTTACTATTTTTCTTGTAGGTTACTTTGTTGCTCCTTGGCGGAGTCACAAAGATCGCCTAGCCTTAGCCATTACCAAGGCCTACCCCAATACTGGGCTTGGCGCAGTCTTAGCTTTCAAGTTTTTTACTCCTGAAATAACACTCTTATTGGTAATCGCTCAAATCCCCTGGAGCACCACGCTCGGAGCGTTTAAATGGCTTGGAAATAAACTTAAATAATAAGTATACTGTTCCCATGAGCCGCAAAATACACGAACTAATTTCACTCCGATCCCTCCAGCATATACCTTATGTTTTTCTTTCAATTCTAAAAATAAAAAACTGGCCTCTTTTCCTGCTTAATTACATTGGAATAAAAAACTGCTCAGCCACCTACCATTTAAGAAATGGACTAAAAATACACGCTCCAGAAGGAGTTGACGCCTCTACTGTCATGGTTATTTTTATAAAAAAAGACTACGGCAAAATCCCAAACAACGCGGTCATAATTGACGTTGGAGCTAATATTGGAACTTTTTCATTATACGCCGTGCAATCTGCCAAAAATATTTCTGTTTATGCCTACGAACCCATGCCAGGCACTTTTAAAACTCTCGAAGAAAACATCAAAATAAACAAACTTCAAAAAACAATTAAACCCTTTAAGCTCGGCACTGCCGCCAAAAAAGAAACGCGCGAACTTTACTTGTCGCCCGGGTCTCCTTTTCACTCCATGTACATCGACCATTTAACTAGCGAAAAAATCTCCATTAAATGCATTCCTCTACAGGAAATTTTCGAAAAAAATAAAGTTAAAAAATGCGACTTACTTAAAATGGATTGCGAAGGTGCAGAGTTTGAAACGCTTTATAACACCCCACCTAAATATCTTAAAAAAATCAAAGAAATCCGTCTTGAATATCACAATGAACTAGGAGGAAACAACGTTAACGACCTTATTAAATTTTTAGAGAAAAACGGATTCAAACTTTATAAGAAAAAAGAGGATTCCACTAAAAATGGAAATGCCTGGTTTGTTCTTAATTAAAAATCATTATGTGGATCGTCATCGCCTTCATCTTCCCCATCCCAATTTTTCATTTATGGCTACATGGACTGCTGCCTTTTTGGCGCAAATTTCCATTTATTTACTACGCCTTAATGGGATTAATTTGGATCTCTTCGTTTCTGCTATTCAAACAAATTATTCCCGGAGCACCACAATTATTCGACCCTGGACGCGTCGGAGTTCACCTGGGCGATTCCATGGTTTTTCTAGGGTTTTTAGGAGCTGTTAGCAGTCTGTATACCATTGGTTTAAAAAGATTTTTTATGTACGCCGCGCTGCGCCCCCGCGCCGTTAAACAAAAACGAATCACCAGCGGTCTTTTCCGTGCTATCCCCCACCCAGCCTACAGCGGATATCTCCTCGCTACCTTTGGCGCCATGATCTATACCGGGAATTTTGTAATCATTCTCGCCTTTATTTTTCTACTCACTATCACTCCAATTGTCATGTGGCTCGAAGACCATGAATTGGACGAACGCGTAAAACCTCGATAGAATCTAAAAGCAATGGAACCTATTAAGAACAAAAAGGCTTTTTTCGACTACGAAATCCTGGATAAATTCGAGGCCGGAATGGTCTTACACGGCTATGAGGTGAAATCCATCCGCGCCAGACGTATTCAACTCAAGGGTGGATTTGTTTCTGTGAAAAACGGAGAAGTCTGGCTTGAAAACATTCAGATATCACCCTACCAACCAGCCAACCAACCTTCGGATAATGGCAAACGTAAGCGAAAACTCTTGCTAAACAGGCGTGAAATAGATAAGATAACTTCCTTTTCGGAAACAGCTGGAATCACTATTCTTCCCCTCAAGATTTTTGCCAGTCACGGTCACCTCAAATTACAAATTGGGATCGGCCGCGGCAAAAAGAAGCACGACAAACGTGAAACCATCAAAAAAAGGGAACTGGATCGCCAGCTCCGACAAAGGTTTACCAGATAACCTCATCGCAACATGGACATGGAAAAAGTTCACAAAAAGCTTGTTAAGGGACTGCGTGATTATTTTCAAAAACACGATCTCCGCAAAGGAGTAGTTGGACTAAGTGGTGGAATCGATTCTGCTCTTACTTTTAAAATTGCGGTTGATGCCCTTGGATCATCAAATATTTTTGCACTTATTCTCCCGGAACTTGGAGTTACTCGCGATGAAAACATTCAACACGCCAAAATGATGGCCAATTTTTTCAAAGTCAAAAGCTACTATCAACCAATCAATGCCCTGGCTGTGGATTTTAATATTGCTCCCTGGAAACCAAATCGCTTAGCCAAAATGAACACCAAGGCTCGCGTTCGCGCCGGACTTTTATATAGTTTTGCCAACACTAACAAAGCCCTTGTTCTTGGAACATCTAACAAAAGCGAAATCATGCTTGGGTATGGCACAAAATACGGAGACCTAGCCGCGGACATCGAAGTCTTAGCAAATCTCTATAAATCTGATGTTTACCTTTTAGCTGAATATTTAAATCTTCCCGAAGAAGTTATTCAAAAAGCTCCTACCGCAGAACTCGAAGAAGGACAAACCGATGAAAATGATTTAGGTGCTAACTACCGAGTGCTCGACGCTATTTTGCAAATGCTAGAAGAAGGAAAACGTAAACCAAGTATTGTAAAAGCAGGCTACCCAGCCGCCTTAGTTGAAAAAGTTCAAAAATTAATTAAGCAAAACAAGCATAAACGTGAAATGCCTCCGACACTTGCTGTATAGTTAACTCATGAATACCTCTCTTTATATCGGCCGCTTCCAACCTTTTCACAAAGGTCATTTAAGCGTTGCGCTAACTGCTCTTAAAAAATGCGATTACCTCATAATCGGAATCGGTAGCGCTGAAAATCACCGTGAAAAAGACAACCCTTTTACAGCTCGTGAACGTTGGGAAATGATTTCAAACACTCTCGACGAAAAAGGAATTTCTCGCGATCACTACACAATTATTCCCGTTCGAAACATTAACAATTACGACCTCTGGGTAGAGCATGTTTCTCGTCTTGTGCCACCTTTTCAATCTGTTTATACCGGATCAAAAATTGTTAAAAAACTTTTCAAAAACCATGGCCAATACCAAGTTTTGGATGTTGATTTTGTTGAAAATATCACTGGCACCCAGGTGCGCGAAGCCATAAAATCAGATGAAAACTGGGAAAGCCTTGTGCCCCCGACCGTTGCTGAGTATCTTAAAAGAAATCTTAACTCTATAAAAAAATGCCTGTAAACCCTCTCATTTTCCGCGCCTATGACATTCGTGGAATTGCCCACAAACCAGCCTCTGACAAACCAGTCGACCTAAACCCTGAAACTGCTGAATTAATTGGCAAAGGAATTGGAACTTATTTACTTTCTCATTCCGGACCGGAAATCGTAGTTGGTGGCGACAATCGCCTCAGCACACCAGAAATCAAAGAAGCTTTTATCAAAGGAATGCTAAGCACTGGCTGCAACGTTACCGACATCGACCTCGCCAGCAGCCCGCTCCTTTATTACGCCACTTGCAAACTTGAAATGGACGGCGGAATCAACATCACAGCCAGCCATAATCCAAAAGAATACAACGGCATCAAAGTTGTTGGCAAAATGGCTCACGCTATCTGTGGTGACGAACTCCAAATTGTGCTTAACATCATCGAAGAAGAAGCTTTCAAAATCGGCGAAGGCCGTCTTACCAAACGTGACGATGTTTTTGACATCTATGTTGAAGAAATGAAACGCATTATCCAAATCGATCGTCCTCTCAAAATCGCCGTGGACGCTGGCAATGGCATTTCTGGAAAATTTGCTCCAGATCTATTCCGCGCTTTTGGCTGCGAAGTCAAAGAACTTTTCTGCGAACTAGATGGCAATTTCCCAAATCACGAAGCTAATCCCGAAGACGAATCCAATCTAACCGAGCTAATCGAAGTCATGAAAACCGGTGAATATGATATTGGTATTGGGTTTGATGGCGATGGCGACCGCATTGGTTTAATCGATGAAAACGGTAAACACTATGCTGCTGACCTTCACTTATTACTCCTCGCCGAAGACTTATTATCTCGCCATCCCGGCTCCACTATTGTTTTCGATGTAAAAGCTTCTCAGATCGTTCCCGAACTTATCAAAAAACACGGTGGAATCCCGATCATGGCCAAAACCGGACACTCCTTCATTGAAAAAACCATGCAAAAAGAAGGCGCCTTACTTGCCGGAGAAGTTAGCGGACATCTTTTCTTTGGAGAAGACTATTACGGATTTGACGACGCTTTTGTGGCTGCCTTGCGCACCCTAGCTCTACTTGCTCGTGGCACCAGAACTCTTTCTCAATATTTTGATGAACTACCCGAAACCTGCGCCACGCCAGAGATCAAAGTTGCTTGTCCGGACGAACACAAATTCCGCATTGTAGAAGAACTTCGCGATCATTTTATTGAAAGCTATGACTGCATTACCATCGACGGTGTTCGCATGCTTTTTGACGAAGACACTTGGGGCATTATTCGTTGCTCCAACACCACGCCTAACCTCACTATGCGTTTTGAATCACAAGATACCGATCGCCTTCACCGCGCTGTAAAAGTGGTAGCTGATGTTATGAAAAATCATCCCGAGGTTGATATGTCGTGGTATGATAACTTCAAGCAATGAAACTCATTATTTTTGGCATCATTCTAGTTCTCCTTTTAATCCTCGCGGTTCTCGGGGCATTGGCTGTTATGCAAGCTGGCCGTTTTCGTTACTTAAACCGAGTCAACCACATTGCTATTTGGTCTTATATCGCAATTTCTTCCGCACTCGCACTCGCGATTTTAATCACTTTTTTTACAATTGATTTTAGCTAAAAGCGTGATCAACCACAATCACATTAAATCCGTAGTAAGCTAACGCATGTGATATTGGGATATGATGATCAACTTCTATATTTGGATATTGTTCATGGCCTCCCCCCATCGTCGCAAAACTAACCGGCTGCGACTCTATCCCTGGATGTATTTCTGCTAAGCTAGATGCAATATAAACATTATGCCCTGCGTATCGATACAGCGCATTTGATTTGCCGGCGAGAAGGGCAAACTTTAGCGGATCAACATCATAACCCATAACATCAATCCTTTCTCCCAAATCCTCCTCCAACCTTAGAGCCGCAAGATGCTCAAGCTGTGGAGAAACATCAATAGTTTTATCTATCATTTCTTGAGTTAATCCCCCCCACGCCAATGGGACAAATTCAGCATAAAGAGTGCTGCCTATTTGATCCTCAATTAAAACCTTAGCATCTTCATAAATATCTGCTTGAGACTCCTCCATTGGTTTTACTGTCACTCCTTCAGAGAGAGTTAACGCCTCTTGCATTTCTTCATGTCCGCTTAAATCTGTTTTTACGTTCTCCGCTCCCGGCGATTGCGGATGATGTTGCATAAATAGGATTATTACCGGAGCGTTTGATTCTGCCGCCTCAACCAAGTACTTAGCCTCAACTCCCAACTCTTCCATGCTACGCAAAGTTTCTCCTACTAATGAGTCTTCATTTATAACCTCATTAACATCTTTCTGCTCAACCCCCGATTCTACAAATATGTCTCTCATTTCCACCATCATTTGATCCATTGACTCATCAAGCTCTGTCTCTACTCCCTCTTTTAAATCTCCCTCTAAATCCAAAAGAGCCTCTTCAAACAAATAAATATCTGGATCATCTGGATAATCCCTTTTTAATTGATCTAAACATCTACGCGACTGCGCAAGTGATGAATCCAAAAAATCATCTGTAAAATTCGCATCATCCATTGACGCAAGCCTCAAAACTCCACGTTTAATGCTGAATAATAAATCCTCTCTAGCAGGGCCCTCTGTGTCCCTCCCCATCTCAACATTTCTCTGTGACCCCATTTCATAATCTGTCATGATTTCAAAAGGTTATGGGTCACCCTATGGTCTTCCATTTTTTGCGCTAACTCTTCTGCTTTACGAGTTAACTTTTTTTTCTTTTTCAATTCTTGGTCCTTTTTTTTATTAAGAAGCACAATCAAATCTTTCGCTTTTTCTAAAAGTAGATCTTTAGACATAATTTAAGAAGTTCTAGAAAATACTGGCAAGTTATCACTTGGTGGTTCGTATTCAAATATAACTGGAGAATGATTATCATCGGCCATAACACCGGTGAAATCCACGGTGGTAGCCCTCTCGGCATCTTCACATTCTTCCATGTCGTCATAGTCAGTGTCTCCATCTCCGTCCATATCAAGCCCTTCTCCAGAAGGTCCTGTTTGCTGCCAACAAAGCACAAACTCTCTTAAATCCATCAAACAACTTTCCGAAGCAAGCAATCGATCATTTGTTTCTTCGTTGTCTGGCAAGAACATATTTGAAACGTCTGAGGCTCCAGTAATCGTAATATCAGCCACCATTGATCCATACCAAGCCAACTGATTGTTAAGTGTTACTAAACGAGTGTTGTAATCCCAATCACTTCGCACATCGTTATAACCTAAGTAATCCGGTTGCGTCACACTATCTCGATCACCGTCATAAGAATAAATTCCGCCATCAGCAAACACATGCATTTTAACGTCAGTTACACTTGGATGAATATGCATATTTCCACCGTTCCCATCACTATCACGGAAAATCAAAACACCAATACTTTCACCTAATAAATTACTATCCACATAAACATCTCCACCAATCACGCCAATCGTTACCTCTTCGTAATCAATGCCAAGATCTTCCAAAACCACATCACCAGTAAAATAAAGAATATCGTCATTCATTAGCGATGCTCCATCCGAAGTTTCCATTTCCCCAGTAATAGTTCCACCGCCCTCAGGATTGGCTCCTTTGGTTAGTAATTTAAACCGAGAATAAAGTTGATTTCGAATTTCTTTGGTTTCTAAATCTCCTCCCACATTTTCAATCCCAGTATCTTCATCAATATCTTCGGAAGAAGTAACTGAGCCAGAAATATCAGCATCTAATTTTTGATCATAAGCCGGCACATTATAGCCAGAAGCTTCTCCTCCTCCTCCAGAAATCAAAGGCATATAACTAGAATAATAAGCTACATCCTCTCCAAAAGGCAGGGTGTAAGTAATTACCGTAGAATACAAAGGTGAAATA
>CAXCBS010000068.1:0-7125 GCA_963980845.1 uncultured Candidatus Peregrinibacteria bacterium
CACTCACAATTGATTCGTAAGCATTTAACCCCTGAGCACGCTGCAAGGCAGCGGCTTGCTCGTTAAGAGCTTCTACTGATTGCACCAACTGCAACGTAGATTCTTGTTCTTCAAGGTTGGTCCTAAGAATTTGAAAACCAAACTGCCCTACCTCACTGCTTAACGCCATTTTGTTTGCACCTCCAATGTTGACTACATTAGCGCTCAAGGTTCGTAACATTTCATCTAAAACTACTCTTGGGTCTTCATCTGGATCTAATTGTTCTGGCATGCTTACCGCAAATCCTAAATATTTATTATCAATACTGTCTAATGATGGCTCACACGCAATCGAATAGCGATCAGGAATCGCGACGACTCTCCTTACCGCTTGGCATAAAAATGCGTCAGATGGTAGTTCGGGATCTCGTGGGGCTGTAGGAGCTGGTTTCATAATGAATTTGTTAAATCTGAATTAATTTTTAATTTAAAGTGTGAATTGGCATATGTAAGGACCAAGGGCGAATTCCAGTGAAATCTTCTGAGACTCCTTCCTTGGAAGGTCGTAAATACCAGTTTGGGTTTTGTTTCTGAAAGGCCTCTGCTTGCGCAGAATCCATGATAACCCAGGCAAAAGCGCATATTTGGTCGGAATCAAAAGTGACACTCAAATTCAATGGACGGCGGGAAGATTCTTTCGAAAGAACTTTTTCTAAAGCGGCTTCCAAAACGGCTTTGGCTGCTTTTTCTACGGTTCCTTCGGCATTTTTGTGCCCGGCCTCAAAAAGCCTTCTTTCTATTTTTAATCCCTGGATTGCTAATGCTAATGCTTGTTTTTCTCCTAAGGCTTCTGGAGCGAAAGATTCTTGTAAGGATTCTTGCGAAGGGGCTAACGCCGTAACTGGGAAACTGATTTCAGCGTTATAATGATCACCACGCTCTGTAACGTCTTCTACCGTCCAGTTAGGATGACTAGATTGTATGGCTTCTCTTGCTTGAGCGTTTAATTGAACTCCAGCCTTGGCCCAAACCCTTTGATTTTGACCAACACGAAAAAGATTACAATAAGAAAAATGATCTGTTGCACCGACATCTACTAAAGCCGCTCTAATTTGTTTCATGGATTCTTTGTTAAGAGATTCCCACGCCTCACGAGCGGCCTGGCTCATTTGTGGGTCTTGATCAGTCATAATAGTAGCTTCCCACGCTTGGATTTGTGCAGCAGAGGGAACGGTCCCGCCCTCAGTTGGGGCGGCACTAGGTGTGTGTGCCATAATGTAATTTTGTAATGTTTTTGGGCGTAATCATATCAGAATATATATATTTGTCAAGGATTTTAAGGGATTTTCTGGCATTTCCTAGCCAATCCGTTATAATCCCTCGCAGAAATGACTTCACCTAAACATCTCAAGCTCAGCAAAGTGTTAATCCTCGGTTCAGGAGCACTCAAAATCGGGGAGGCTGGCGAGTTTGACTATTCTGGGTCGCAGGCCATCAAGGCTATGCAGGAGGAAAATGTGAAAACAGTTTTGATAAATCCAAATATTGCGACTAACCAAACTTCGGAAGGTCTGGCGGATAAGATTTATTTCTTGCCAGTGAATCCGAAATTTGTGGAACAAGTGATTAAAAAAGAGAAGCCAGATGCACTGCTCTTATCTTTTGGCGGGCAAACTGCGCTTAATTGTGGGGTAGAATTAAAAAATAGTGGGGTCTTAAAAAAATATGGCGTTGAAGTGCTCGGAACACCGGTTTCAACAATTGAAAATACTGAAGATCGGGAGTTGTTTAAAAAACAATTAGAGAAAATTGATGTGAAATCTCCGCTAAGTTACTCCTGTGTGTCAGAAGAGGAGGGCTTAGAGGCAGCTAAAAAAATTGGGTTTCCAGTGATTATGCGAGCCGCTTTTGCGCTGGGAGGAAAAGGTTCTGGAGAGGCGAAAAATGAAAAACAAATGCGTGAAATGATGAAAACAGCTTTTGCTTTTAGTCCGCAGATTTTGGTGGAAGAGAATTTGAAAGGCTGGAAAGAAGTGGAATATGAAGTGGTGCGCGATGCTTATGACAACTGTATTACGGTTTGTAATATGGAAAATATTGATCCGATGGGAATTCATACCGGAGAAAGTATTGTGGTGGCACCGTCGCAAACTTTGAACAATCACGAGTATCATAAACTGCGCGAAATTGGGATTAAAACAATTCGTCATTTAGGGATTATTGGAGAATGTAATATTCAATATGCGCTGGATCCAGAGTCTGATGATTACCGTGTGATTGAGGTGAATGCCAGGCTTTCGCGGTCGTCAGCCTTGGCGTCCAAAGCGACCGGTTATCCACTGGCGCATGTGGCCGCTAAGTTGGCGCTCGGATATTCGTTGCCGGAATTGAAAAACTCTGTAACAGGAGTAACTACGGCTTGTTTTGAGCCGGCACTGGATTATTTAGCACTTAAAATTCCGCGTTGGGATTTAGATAAATTCAGAAAAGTTTCGTGGGAAATTACCACGGAAATGAAATCAGTAGGAGAAATTATGGCGCTGGGTCGAAGTTTTGAAGAAGTGATGCAAAAAGGACTGCGCATGCTGCAAATTGGGCTGCATGGGTTGGTGGCTAATGAGTCGGTGGATTTTAGAGGAAATGGATTGGAAGAGGCGATTTCTGTGCCCACACCGCGGCGAATGCTAGCGATTGCTGAGGCCTTGCACAAAGGTTGGACTACGCAAAAAATTCATGATTTGTCGGGAATTGATTTGTGGTTTTTGGATAAATTGAAAAATATTGTGGGTATTTCTGAGGATTTGGAATCTTCGTCGCGGCTAAGTGAGCCTTTGGTGCGCCGCGCGAAACAAGCTGGTTATTCAGATCATCAAATTGGGGATTTTACAGGTAAGAATGAGGCCGAGATTCGCGCGGCGCGCAAGAAATTAGGCGTTGTTCCGGTGGTTAAACAAATCGACACTTTGGCCGCAGAATGGCCCGCGACTACAAATTATTTATATATGACTTACCACGGCACCGAGGACGATGTGGAGTTTGGCTCTAAGCGCAAAAAAGCCATGGTTCTGGGATCTGGAGCGTATTGTATTGGCTCGTCAGTCGAATTTGACTGGTGTGCGGTGAATGCGATTCAAACTTTTGCCGAAGAAAATTACGAAACGGTGATGATTAATTATAATCCTGAAACGGTTTCCACTGACTATGACATTTGTGACAAATTATATTTTGATGAGCTGTCGCTAGAACGCGTACTCGACATTTATGAAAAAGAAAATCCTGATGGAGTGATGATTTCCATGGGGGGCCAAATCCCAAGCACTTTAGCCATGAAATTGCACAAAAACAAAGTTAAAGTTTTTGGAACTTCGCCCACTGATATTGATCGCGCTGAAAGCCGCGACAAGTTCTCGGCGCTTATGGACAAGCTCAAAATTGACCAACCAAAATGGCAAGAATTTGCCGAAGTTGGTGATGCTTATAAATTCGCTGACAAGGTTGGATATCCGGTTTTGGTGCGGCCTTCTTATGTTTTGTCTGGAGCGGCGATGCGCGTGGCCCCAAACCGCGTCACACTGGAAAGCTACTTAGCCAAAGCCGCTCGGATTTCTGTGGAAGCACCGGTGGTGGTGAGTAAATTTGAGATTGGGGCCAAAGAAATTGAAATCGATGCCGTGGCTCACAAAGGCGAGCTTGTGATTTATGCAATTGCTGAACATATTGAAAACGCGGGAGTTCATTCTGGAGATGCCACGATTGTTTTGCCGCCTCAAAAACTCTATCTAGAAACCATTCGAAGAATCCGCCATATCACCCGTGATGTTGCTAAAGGCTTAAACATAACTGGTCCTTTTAACATCCAATTTTTAGCAAAAAATAATGAAGTTAAAATCATTGAATGTAATTTGCGTTCTAGTCGCAGCTTTCCTTTTTCTTCGAAAGTGACGGGACATAATTTCATTAAAATCGCGACCCAGGCCATGCTTGGAAAGGTAGAAGACCCAACTGACCGTCGCGAAACTTACCGTACGTTAACGCTCGACCATGTGGGTGTAAAAGCACCGCAATTTTCGTTTTCTCGTCTCAAGGGTGCTGACCCGGTTCTCGGAGTAGAAATGGCCTCGACCGGTGAAGTTGCTTGTTTTGGACACGATGTTCACGAAGCGTTTTTGAAAGCCATGATTTCCGTTGGATTTAGGTTGCCGAAAAAAAGTGTTTTGGTAAGTATTGGGCGCGTAGAAGACAAGGCTGACATGCTTGATGCGATTCAATGGCTGCATGTTAATGGCTATGATATTTATGCCACTGGTGGCACTAGCGCTTTCTTGAGTGGCCATGGTGTGCGTAATCATTTGGTTCATAAAATTGGTGAACCGGGAGGAAAAACCGTGCTTGATATCATTGATGAAGGTAAAGTGGATTTTGTAATCAATATCCCTCAAAATTACAGCCACGAAGAAGAAACTGTTGGCTACCAAATCCGCCGTCGCACCATTGATTTAAATGTGCCACTAGTTACGAATGTTCAGGTATCAAAAATGATTGTGGAATGCATGAAAAAAGACACTATCAACAATTTGCGAATCGAGTCTTGGGATAGTTATTTCTAAATAACACGATTTCTCTCGACCGCGAGCCTTAAGCCAGTGTACAATCGAACCCTCGTTAAATTTAAACTTTTTTAAAATGCCTGCTAAAAAACAAAACACTCCCAAACTTAAAAAGGGCTTAGCCCAAATGATGAAAGGGGGAGTAATTATGGATGTGGTAAACCCAGAACAAGCCAAAATCGCGGAAGATGCTGGAGCGGTGGCAGTAATGGCTCTAGAGCGCGTGCCATCTGATATTCGTAAGGATGGTGGTGTGGCGCGCATGTCTGACCCCACCATGATTAAAGGAATTATAAAAGCGGTGTCGATTCCGGTAATGGCCAAGGTTCGAATTGGTCATTTTGTAGAAGCACAGGTTTTGGAATATTTAGGAGTTGATTATATTGATGAAAGTGAAGTTTTGACCCCGGCAGATCCTGATTTGCACGTGGATAAGAGCAATTTCAAAGTTCCTTTTGTATGTGGAGCAACTAACTTAGGCGAGGCCTTGCGCCGCGTTAACGAAGGTGCGGCCATGATCCGTACCAAAGGTGAAGCAGGAACTGGAAATGTGATTGAAGCTGTGCGTCACTGGCGTGTTATTGATGGTGGAATTAAAGCGCTAGCCGGGATGAGTGAAGCAGAACTTAAAAAAGCTGCCAAAGAAATGCGTGTCCCTCTGGAACTGGTTAAATCTGTAGGAAAAGCTGGCCGTTTACCGGTGGTTAATTTTGCGGCAGGAGGCCTGGCTACACCAGCAGATGCTGCGCTTATGATGCAGCTTGGTTGTGATGGAGTTTTTGTTGGATCTGGAATTTTTAAATCAAGTGACCCGGCAAAAAGAGCGCGCGCCATCGTAGAAGCAACTCTTCATTTTGATGACCCAGCAATAATTGCAAAAGTGTCAGAAAATCTTGGCGAAGCAATGGATAGTTTGGAGATTTCCGAACTTGAGGTTAAATATGCGGACAGAGGATGGTAGAATAGATTCATGGGAAAAATAGGAGACTTTCTTAAAGAATTGGATTTAAACAACAAAGAGGCGTCAATTTATTTGGCGCTACTGGAACTTGGAATACAACCGGCAAGTATTATTGCCAAGCAGGTTCACCTGCCGCGTTCAACTACAGCTTTTCACCTAGAATCACTTGCTAAAAAAGGGTTTGCCGAGAAAAGCATCAAAGGAAAATCCAACCTTTTTTCTCCAATTCAGCCCACTGATATTCGAGAGATTTTAGAAACCAAAAAAGCCGGGCTTGATCATCGAATCAATGAGTTAAATAACTTATTACCGGAATTCCAAAACATTGTGAGTCAGTTTTTGCCACAATCTAAAATTTCTTATTTTGAAGGAGTGGAGGGGATTTGTAAGATGATTCACTTGCTACTCAAACATGATGTGCCGCTTTATTTTATTTCAGCGCATAGTTTTCATCCAGAAATTCAAAACTATATTCAAAATGTTTATGTTCCACGCCGCAAAAAAATGAAATCTAAATGTGAAATGATTATCACTCACCATCAAACGACCGAAGACTACTTGGATGATGCTTCGGCACTTTATGACTGGGTTGGTTATTTAGAAAAAGGTGATGATCACGGCATTAATTCAACGATTGTTATTTTTGAAAACAAAGTGGAGTTCATGTATGGAAGAGGAGAAAACCCACTAGGACTTCTTATTGAAAACTCTTATTTTGCCAAAAGCATGATGGCAATTTTTAATATGCTCAAACACGCGGGGAAAATTGAGATTATTAAGAGCTAGTTGCAATCTGAGCTTCCCAATCTACCTCTTGGGAGTTAACCCCAAGCTTTTTTTGGCACCAATCATTAAAATTTTCTTGCCAAAAATCACATCCCATAAATGGATGTTCTATGTGTTCACTTTCTTGCCTTTCCAAAAGCCAAGGCACCTTTTCTAACAAATCAATATAAACCGTTTTCCCTTCTTCCGGGTATAAACTTATAAGACCTTGCGTCCCACCTAAGAGGCGGTTTAAATAATTCATTAAATATATTTCTGGAGACTGTTCCCCTTGCTCATAATCAAAAGGGACACCATGATTTTCAGAATTAAGCTCCGCAAGATCGGCCGTCACATCTTTACCTCGGCGTAGTTTTTTTACAATTTCGGGCAATCCTATCTTAGAAAACAAATACTCAAGAGCAGGAATAGTTGAAAACTGAATAATGATTTCTTCAAATAATTTAAGGGCTTCGGTGGTTTTAGCTTCTTTTATTTCTTCTGGAGCTAGGCGTGAAGATGCTTCTAATCGATCAAAAAAAGTGTTGTAAATGTCATAGGTTCGCTTGATGTCTCGGCGACTTTCCTTGGGGTGTTTCCAAGCTTTTTTTCCTAAAATAAAAGAACGCACATCATAAGGCTTATCTAAAATTTCAGGAGTAATGGATCGCATTCGATAAAAAACATTACCAATAAGACCAGCAATTTTAGCGTAATGAAATTTTGGCTCTTGTTCTAAATTTAAACGGTCACCATAATTCTCAAACACATACTTTGCTGTTTTATCATATTCTTCTTCTCCCCACTTAAATC
>CAXCBS010000069.1:0-7119 GCA_963980845.1 uncultured Candidatus Peregrinibacteria bacterium
TACCGCCAAAAACTTTGGAAAAAGCATCTTCAATCTCAACTTTAGAAGGTGTGTTATCAACTTTTTCTAAGTGAAATTTAGATTGAAAATCAACATAAACAACCCCTTCTTCCACTTTGTTAATTAAGCCACAGCGAAAAGATTGGCGCACTGATGGAGTGCGGATGCCCTCGATAACTCGGGGGAAAAGTTGTTTAACTCCGTCCATGGTTAATTCAGCGGCATTGGCCGGGGCTTCTTCTTTTGGTTCTTCTTTGGCTGCGGTTTCTGCAGGGATTGGTTTGAGTCCTTCTTTTTCAGTTGACGCCGGCTTAGCGGCTGGCTTGCTTGCGGGCTTAGTCTCTTTGGATTCTTCTTTTTTGTTGGATCCTAAAATCCCTCCAAACCAACCAGTTTTAGCTTCTTCCTCCGGAGTCATGCAACTTTTAATTACTGCCATTTCAAGGGGGAGTTGCAAAATCAAACTAGTCTTCATACTGGTGGCTGCTTCTTGAAACAACGTAATCCAACGTAAATAAAGCTGCATTTGCTCTTTTTTATTAAGAGAATCAAGTAACTTGCGACGTAAATGATCTAAAAACGCTTTATTAAATTGATATAAGTCATGTCCTTCTTGGTGAAGGTTGTGGAGTTCGGCAAGTCCGGCTTTGTGATCTCCTTTTTCAAGCGATTCAAACAGTTTTTCAAGTGCCGCATGGCCACTTAACCCCAGGACTGAAGTTACGTTTTCCATGGTCAGTTTATTCCCGCTCATAATCTGTTCAAACATAGAAATCGCGTCTCTAAGTCCACCTTCGGCAGTTTCGGCAATCATTTTAAGAGCCTCTTCTTCGGCTTCAACTTGTTCGTGTTTCGCAATATGTTGCAGGCGTGATTTAATTGTTTCGCGATTAATTCTGTGAAAATCAAATCTCTGACAACGAGAAATAATTGTTTCTGGAACCTTGTGAGATTCGGTTGTGGCCAGTACAAAATAGGCATGTGATGGTGGTTCTTCTAGAGTTTTGAGTAGCGCATTAAAAGCCGGAGTAGTCAGCATGTGCACCTCATCAATAATATAAACCTTATGAGGAGCTTGGTTTGGCGCAAATTTAATTTTTTCACGGAGATCTCGGATTTCATCAATCCCACGGTTTGAGGCAGCATCAATTTCAATCAAATCAATTAACTTACGTTCATTCATTAACTGGCAGTATTCACATTTGTTACAAGATTCGCCACTAGGTTCTGGATTAATACAGTTAATAGCCTTGGCCACTAAACGGGCCGAAGTAGTTTTTCCAGTTCCTCGTGGTCCACAAAACAAATAAGCATGCGACAAATGTCCCGCTTGAATTGCATTTAACAGGGTAGATCGAATGTGATCTTGCCCAACTAGGTTTTCAAAATTTCGGGGTCTATACTTTCGATAAAGGGAAATGTCCGCCATAAAAAAGATTATTGTTTAAGAGGTTCCTATGATAGCACCAGTTTTTCGATTTCTTCAATGAAATATTTTCTATCAAATTGCTTCGCGTGTTTTCGAATTTTTACTGGATCATAACGAGATTCGTTTACTAGGAGTCTGGCTAAGCCATTTTCCATGGATTTTACCGTGGATTCTTCAAAAAATTCTCCTGTACGGCCAGCAATAATTGTTTCGGTAGCGCCACCCTTTCCATAAGCCAAAACCGGCTTGCCACAAGCCATGGCTTCCACCGGAGTCATTCCAAAATCATCTTCTCCTGGGAAAACAAACGCTCGACAGTTTTGCATATATTCACGCACTACTTCATCAGGTTTAAATCCTAGAAAATCCACATGCGGTCCCGCCAGAGATTCCAGCCGTGCTCGATCACTGCCATCACCAATAATCACCAATTTTTTGCGCACTTTATTAAACGTTTCAATCGCTAATTCGATGTTTTTATAAGGAGTAAGAGTGGAAACAATCAAAAAATAGTTTTCACGATTTGGATTTAATTTAAAACGCTCGGTGTCTACCGGGGGGTAAATAACAGAGGCGTCGCGTCGGTAGTATTTTTGGATGCGTTTACGAACAGTCTCGGAATTTGCAATGTAATGATCCACTCGGTCAGAGGAGTAATAATCCCAAATACGCACTTTTTTTAGTAAATGAGAAATAGCCGCTTTTTTGAGTCTGCCCACCTTTTGTTCATCCATATATTTGTGGGTCCAATCCCAGGCATAACGCATTGGGGAGTGGCAATAACAGAAGTGTTTAGTAGACGCGGAGGTAATAATTCCGTGCGACATGGCGGTATTAGAACTAATTACCACGTCGTAGCCGCTTAAGTCAAAACTCTCAATATGCTGTGGCATTTTGTGGAAAAAATATTTAGATCGCTTGCGTAAAAATTTAGGTAAATTCTGTAAGTCTGAGGTTCGAACATTAGATTTAGGGAAAACATGACCCACGCGCGCTTCGTCATAGAGCAATGTATAAATTGGAGCGCTCGGGAACATGTCGGTTAGGGTTTTTACAACCCTCTCGGCTCCGCCAAGTTTAACCAAAAAATCATGAACTAAAGCTACCTTCATACTATGTTATTAAAAGTTTCCAAACATTACTGGCCGCCTTTTTCCAGGAGTAGGCTGAAACAAGCGAGCTTTTTTGCGGCACAAATCGTTTGCGGGCCAGCATGTCCAGCCCCTCAGCAATTGACCCTGGATCTTTCCCATCTACAAACACATCCACAATCTCCTGAAAATCCAAGAGCGCTGGAATTCGCGAAGCCAGAACCGGAGTCCCGTGACTTGCGGCCTCCAAAACCGGAAAACCAAACCCTTCTGAAAGAGAGGGAAAAGCAAAAATATTAGCGTGCCGGAGCAGTACATGCTTTTCTTCTTCTGTTAAATACCCAGGTAAAATAACATGAGTTAACATGCGTTCTTTTTCAAGTGCCTGCAAAATCGCCCTAAATCCAACTCCACGTCCGCCTCCCAAAATCAATCGCCAATCAGGGTATTTTTTGCGCATAATCGCAAAAGCCTGTACTAGCCGAGCCAGGTTCTTTTTAGTCTCCAAACGCCCTACAAAAAATATGTAAGGGTCTTTTTTTGTGATATGGAATTTCTTGAGGATTTTCTCTTCTTTTGGCGCGCTTATTTTGTAATTAACCGGCCGAAACCCGTGGGGGATTATCACAATTTTCTTGGGGTCAGCACCGTAATATTTCTCGAGGTCACGTTTTGTCGCCGTACTGGGAACAATAATTTTAGCGCCGTTTTTAACCGCATATTTAGTGCTGCGGTGCAGATACCAATATTGAAAAGCTGAATAGGCATCTGGAAACTCCCGAAAAGCCACATCATGAATCGTAATATAAGATTTTTCAGGGTGATTCCGAGGGAAAACATGTGACGGCACAAATAAAACATCTACCGGATTTTTTTTAAGTTCTCGCGACAAATGCCACTGCGTCCACAATCTGCCAAACGGCAAGACCTTTTGCATCTTGGCTGGGATTCCTTTTAATTTTTTAGGCGTAAAAAACACAACCTCATGCTTTTTCTGCTTGTTTATAAGCGGCAAGAGTCCATCAATAATCTCATCAGAATAGAACTCCACTCCTGTGGGACGAGTATGCTGATACCGGGAGGCGTCGATTCCAATCTTCATGAATCTAGTCTACCGAAAGAGGGGGCTAGGCGGCAAGGTTAGAACTAGTTAGCTCTCAGTCTCCAAAGATATATTTGAATCAGGGTCAGCCGCTGCCAAAAAAGCTTGCAATAAAACTGGAGAAGAGAGAATTTCTTTAGCGCCACCAAAAGCTTCAAACGCTTTATAAATTCTTGCGGGACTACCGTATTTAAGAAGGACAGTGACTTGATCAACAGATAAGCGGGGGATAATAAAGGCTAATTCAGGAATGGCATCAGGGCCATTACACTCCTCTGTCAAAAGAGATCCGAAAGCATTAATTCTTGGAGCTATGCCATATGAATGCATAGTATTTAGTTGGGCTGCTTGCAGTAGGAGGCTAAAATCTTCACTATTTACACGTGGAGAGCAAAGTAATGCCTTGAGTTCACTATGCTCAAAAATTACATTTATTGGTTTCATTAACCTATCTTCAACTAGCCCTTCCGTGGTGATTGGTAAACCTCCAAAATCATCCATCGCATGGGTAAACCCAGACGCAGTATCTTGATATGGTACCTTCCAACTATTAATAATTGCTACAAGTAGGTCAACATTTACGCTGTCCAGATTTCCTGCGAGTATTTCTTCTAATGGCAAAGCCTCTAATGTGGTCCTTATTCCCACATAACATGCCCCATGCATCTCCTCATGCAGACCCCAAACCTTGTCCAGATCTCTGTTCAATGAGGAATTATAGACATCAACGATTGCTCGTATGGCAGGGATAGGAAAGGTGTGAATTACCCCTTTTAAAGGGCCAGAAAGTAATTCTCTTCCTGTCATCTCATCACTTCTGCCGCCTCTGCGACGGTGCCTTTTGGAATAGTATTCCCCTTCTATTTCAGCAAGGCTGGCTAAGGCCAAAAATCTTTCCAAAGGCATTTGTACTACAGGTTTAAGCGAGCCTTCTTCTCCTCCTACAAGTTTTTGAAACCATCCTTCTTGAGATAAGGGATGAGCAAGGATTATATGTCTCCCTTCAGATTCATCAATGGTGGTATCTACAGGCTCTCCATTAGTAACTGCAATTTCACAGTCTTCTCTATCTAGAGGTTCGGGGAGAGTAGCGTTAGGCGGGACACTCGAAGGGCTAGCCGAATTCATAAATATGATTTTTTAAATTAGTTTTGGTTTGGAGTGGTTTGGTCGCGAAATTTAAACGATAATTCGGGTTTTGTCAAGGGGTTACCCCCGCGCTAAGACAAGCCCCCATATTTGCATAGCTCCAGCGGCACGAAGAGTTTTGGCGCATTCATTGAGTGTGGCGCCAGTTGAGCAGACGTCATCCACAAGAACAATTTTTTTGCTCAGCAAGTCTGTTTGTGCGCTTGTTTTAAAGGAATTTCGAAGGTTTTTAAGTCGAGATTTTCGAGAGAGTCCAGCCTGGGGATCGGTGTTGAGTGTGCGTTTGAGTAATTGTCGCGGTGTCTTAATCTGGCGCGCTAAAAGATTGGCTTGGTTGTAGCCTCGAGACTTTTCGCGAAGAGAGTGAAGGGGGACTGGGACGATGATTGCGTCTGGTGGCATCCAATGAGCAGCCATCCATTTTCCAAGAACCTCGCACAGGGAATGTGCAGAGCGGTATTTCATGGTTTTGACACAGGTTTGGAGCAGTGATTTTTGTGAGTACGGAGCAATTACGAAAAGCCCATCAAGTTCCCAGCCAGGACAGGTTTTACAGATTGCACCTAGTGGCGCAGGTCGTTGGCAAACTGGGCAATGTTGCTCTGCGTGTGTGGGGATTGATTGGAGACATTGTTGGCAGAGGAAGGTGCCGCTTTGGTTACATTCCAAGCACCGCCTCGGAAATAAAAACTCTAAAAATTGTTGAAATAACCTGATCATGACTAAATCCTAGCAAAACAAGATGAACACGAATTAACAAAAAAATGAATAAATCACGAAATTCTTTGACAACAGTAAGAAGTTTTCGTAAATTGGGGCAGCAGCGAAGGCGATTAGCCTTTCCTCCGGAAACGAATCGTTTCACGATTAGCCTCTCCATCCGGAGACTAGTACGTCCTCGCTTCAAATGATCTTTGTCAGAAATATCGAACAGCTACGCTGTTTATAGCTACTCACTAAAAACACTTCGAGAAAGTTAACTTTCTCTCAGGCCTTTAGTTCGCAGCTAGACACTCCGTGTCCGATATTTCTTCTGTTAGATACATTCTCACTCCGGGCGATTAGCTCAGTTGGCTAGAGCGCAACATTGACGTTGTTGAGGTCACTGGTTCGAATCCAGTATCGCCCACCACTTCGGATAACTTTCACCGGAACGTATTTCCTCAACCTGTTGAGGGGATAGTTTTGATGGTTCTAACGTTAAGTCTGCTTGTGATTCTAGTTTTTTGAACGATAAATACTCTTTTCCAATGTCTAAAGCCAAAATTCCGTCTTTTAAAATGAAGTTCGAACCGATCTTTTCAAATATGTATCGTTTTTCTTTTATAGTACCTTCGGCGAAGCGTTTGCAAAGGCCATGAACAAAATCAATTTCTTTCTCTACTTTTTCTACCCAATCATCTCTAACAGTCTCTGCCTCTTTGAATCGCTCCTTCCATTGATTACACTCACGTTGGGCTTCTTTTTTCATGTCTAAAAACTGTTCTTTGGTAAGCTCATTTTCGGCTCTCATCTCAATAAGTCGTTTGAGTTTATTTTCTGATTGTTGGTAGTTCCTTTGGAAAAGATCGTTTTGATTTTTCTTTTTCCCAAATTTTTCTTCATTTAAAAACTTAAACCATTTAATTGACCATTCCTCAAAATCAGCATCTAGCTCAATGGATGAGAGGATACTGTTAATTTGTTGGTCTAAAGCTTCCGCACGAACGGATGGTTGCTTACAGTTCCCTTTTCTTCTTGTGCAATGATAGTAAGTGTACCATTTCCCTTGGGATATAACCTTTTTTGAAATTCTCTTCTTACAACGGAGGCAAGGTTTAGGATTTTTACCAGATTGGTGTTTACCGCAGTCTGGACAAACATATTTTACTTTTTCTTGAGCAGTAATCTGACAATTACATTCATTGCACCTTATTACTCCAGTAAAGGGGAATTCCACATTGCTTTTAGTTTTGCGGCAACGCTTTCTTAAAATTTCTTGAGCTCGTTCAAATTCCGATTCGTTTATTATTGGCTCATGATTGCCCCAGTTTTCGTTTTCACCTGACTCAAGATATCCGTAATAAAAACGATTGTTGAAAATTCCATGCAATGTTGATGGCGTCAGTTCATTACCACCGGTCCTTTTTCTTTGTACGGTATTAAATCCCCATTTCTCATTAGCAACTTTGCAAATATCCTCAAGCGAATAAACATTTGTTAGGAGTAGATCCCACATTTTACGGACTTGATCAAAGCGTGTGGGGTCTTTTATAACAACTCTATTCTCTTTATCGTTCAGATATCCTTGGGGAGCCATATGGCAATGTCCACCCTTTTCAATTTTTGTTTTATTCCCACGTTTAACA
>CAXCBS010000070.1:0-7104 GCA_963980845.1 uncultured Candidatus Peregrinibacteria bacterium
TTCTATATAAATAGTATCGGTTGTATCACATCCATAAACAAAGAAGGTAGTGTTTTCGTCGTGTAAGGTTAAAACATCTTCACCTAAACCGGCTTCAGCGTCGGCGTAGGTTTCTGTAAATAAACAGGTTCGATCTAATCCCCAGATGTCATATCTAGGAGGCCAGTCATCACCGTTTTGATCTACAGAGCTTAGGCTGATTTCAGTGATAGCTTGGCTTTCTTCGTAGGTGAGGGAATCTTTTGATACGGTCATTTCAGTACAAACTAATTCTTCGCCTCGAATAGGAAGTTCAGCAGAACAGTTTTTTGGATAACTGATTTCTTCGATATAAATTGTGTCGTCACCTTCACAACTATGAACATAAACAGTTGTTTCATAAGTGGTGAGAGTGGTAAATCCTGCTCCAACTAGAGCGGGTTTGGGATTTTCAGTAAATTTACAAGTACTGTTTTCACTATAAATAGTGTATTCACCAGGCCAGTCGTTACCGTTTTGATCAGTAACAGAATAAGTTAATTGTGTTACATCTTGGCTGTCTTCATAAGGCAAGAAAGAATACTCGTAGTCTAAAACTAAATCAGCACAATAAAGAGGTTCTTCTTCGACCGGAATTTCAACGTAACAGTCATAAGTGTAACCAATTGTTTCGATTCGAACCGTGTCGCCACCGTCACAACCGTAAACAAAAACATTAGTTGCGGTTATGTTATCAAGTGAATCTTGGCCAAGGTCAGCGGCTGCAGCCGCGTAGGTTTCAGTGAATTTACAAGTTCCATATTGACTGAATACTTCGTAAGTTCCGTTTTCGAAGTCATCACCGTTTTGGTCAAAAGAGTCATAATGAAGATCAACTATGCCAAGGCTTTCCGCGTAGGTAATAGAATCTGGAACAACTGTCATATCGCGACAAACAAGTTCTTCTTCGGTTACTTGAATAGTAGCTGCACAATCAGTGGGGTAGTCTTGGTCAGTAATAGTAATAGTTTCACCAGGGCTACAGTTGTACATGTAAATTGTGCCAGCAGATGAGGTTAAGCTAGCAACACCAGCATTACCTCGGACACCAGCTTCAGTTTCAGCGAATTTACAGGTGTTATTGCCTTCGATGGTATAAGTTGTTTCCCAGTCACTGCCAACTTGATCTTTGGCGTAAATAGTGAGGCCAATTAGTTGATTGGCTTCGGGATAAGTTACGGTGGAAGGGTTTACAACTAGATCAGCACAATATGGCCCTTCAGAACTTAAATTAGCGTAACAAGCGACTGGATAATCAGTTTCAGAGATTTCAATATAATCACCAGGAGCGCCATCAAAATAATCAACAATTTCATTAGTTGTTGTATATGGATTGGTTCCGCCGCCAGCTTCACCAACAGCATAAACAGAGTGAAAGCGTCCGGTAGAAAGAACTCCATCGGAATCATAGGCAGTAAAAGTGTATTCTCCTTCCCAAACATCACCGTCTGCAGCCTGGGCCTCAATTTCGATTTGAACGGCGCCATCAGCAATGTCTTCGGCTGTAATTGGGTCGGTTGGTCTTAAAATATTTAAATCCACACAAGCGTTACCAATTTCAAGTGAATCGTAACAGAGTTCACTGTAATTGGTTTCGATAACGGAAATTACATCGCCAGCGGTACAGCTGTGCATGTAAACCGTGGTGTAGGTAGTTTCTAGAGATGGATTGCCAAGGCCAAGAGCTGCATAGACATAGCTGGTAGCAAATTCACAAGTCCCATCGCTAGTGTAGGTGTATTCTCCTTCCCATTCACCACCAGTTTCGCTAGTAGAAGAAATTTCGAGGGTTGTTATGCCTTCGATATCTTCGGCCAGAACTTCGGTGGGGGAGGTTATTTCTAAATTATAACAAGCTCCACTAATCGCTAGTGAATCAGTACAAGCTTCGCTGTAAGTGGTTTCAGTAACAGAAATTTCATCGCCAATAGAACAGCTGTGTACATAAGCAGTGGTAGCGTCGGTAGTAAGGCTGGCTGAGCCATAGCCCCATGAGGCGTAACGGGAATTAGCAGAAAATTCACAAGTTCCATCGCTGGTATAAGTGTATTCGCCTTCCCAAGTATCACCTTCGTCACTAGTGGCTTCGATTTGAATAGTGGTAACTCCATCTACATCATCAGAAGTCATTTCCAGCGGAGCAGTGATTTCAAGTTCATAACAAGCGTCCACACAGTCAGCAAAGACTGAGCGGAGAACTGGGCTTGTCCCATACCAATAAACATAGTCACCGTCTGGGTCAGCATCAGAGTCGCCATCGCCATCTGGATCAGCTTGGTTGGTGTATGTGTGAGTCCAGTTACTTAAAACATCATATTCATCGTTGGGGTCGATATACATATGTTCGACTAGGGCGTATGAAGTAGTGGTAGCTGTGTATTCTTGATCGTATTGTTCTAGATAAAAAGCAATAGTTTCGTTCATGTTGGGAAGTGTTTCCCCGACAGTATCACGGCCATGTAGCCAAGTGGTTTCGTAAATGTTCCCAGGGTCATCAGCAGAGTATTGCCATAATAATCCACGAGGATTTCCTGGCAAAAAATCTAAT
Organism: uncultured Candidatus Peregrinibacteria bacterium; assembly: GCA_963980845.1. GTDB lineage: Bacteria > Patescibacteriota > Gracilibacteria > UBA1369 > UBA12473 > JABJMC01. The sequence goes on from CAXCBS010000070.1 coordinate 2,567, forward strand.
TCTTGATAAGTAACAGTGGTTCCACCCCATTCATCACTCCAAGCAACGGTGTCACCTAAATCATTGTCTTTGTCAAAATCACAATCATGATAATAGTAATCACCGGCACTACAGTAAAATCGAGTATCGGTTTGGACATTACTTAAAAAATCATTGGTTTCGGGGTTTGGATCGTGATCGCCACCGTCGTAATCATAATCAAGGACAATCGCAAAGCCATGAATTGCGGTCCAGTAATCATAATCTTCGGTGTTGATCGAATAAAGCTCATAATCATGTTGATGGTATTCTCCTCCACAAGCATAATCTTCGGGTGCGGTTTCGTCGTAGCCTGAAGATGTGTCTAAAGGTTCAATTTCAGTAGTGAATTCATTACTGAGATTAGCGTATTGGCTAACGGAAGCATTTCCTCCAACGTCACGGTTCCCAGCGATATTGCCAAAATCTAGAGCTAGCGCGGAGCTAGGTATAAGTAGCACTAGTAGAATTGCCAGTGGCAATAGTTTTGGTTTGTGTTTTTTGTAGAATTTCATGGCTAATGATTATGATTATTATTAAAAAGGTTTAATTGATGATTTATCCCATGGGGGCGCCTCCTTGATTGTATGAATCTTTTTTCCCTTCAGTTGGTGTGTTAGTGTTTGCACCCTCATCGGCGTCTTGCATGTCTTCAGTGTCTTCAAAATCGTCTCGAGTCCCGTCATTGCCTTCGTTGGCTTCCTGTTCTTCACCGCCACCACCGCCACCTCCTGGGCCATCTTCGTTGTGTTCATGCCAGCCTCCAGCAAAAAATTCTGCGGTTGGGGTGAAGGCTGAGTAATCGCCTTCTGCGTATTGAAGATTAGAGGCACCGCCACGAATAGTGAGAGGTGCTACTAGTAGTTGAGTGTCGATACCAATACTTGGGTTGGCACAACGTCCACGGATACCAGCAATAACTTGTCGGTTGGCAATGTAAGCGTATTCATGACCAGAACTGTTTGCTTCAACGACTACTTGGCCGGGGCCAGCGTTGTGTAGTCTTGTTACGAAGTCTTTAAAATCATTGAAGGCATCATTGTGTTTGGTTATTAAAGCTGCTTTTTCTTCATCTGTTTCTGCGTTATATATTTCTTGTAATTTTGTGGCTTCGGCATTTCCTTTAACAAAAGCATATTGAGAGTAAATTGCTAAGGTTTCTGGAGAATTTAGGAATTCAGAAGTTTCAGTAGGTAGATCTAGAGCTTCCATGTTTTCCATAATGCGAGCTGCTATTTCAGGGTGTGATTTAGCTAAATCAACAGCGCCTAGAATCAATCCACCACTTAAAACGTCTTCACGGAAACCAACAACACCGGCGCGACCAACTGCTGTGAAACAGCGCGCTCCAGGTGAAACTTCCCACTTTGTTTCTAGGTCTACCTCGGGGAAGTTGATAGCTTCTAATACGTCTTCAGCTAGTTGACGATCATCATTGAATTGTTCAGTAAGAACATTTAAGAAAAATTGTTCGTGAGCTGCGGCAAATTCGTGTTTTTGAGCTTCGGGAACTTCGACGTAACTTTTTTGATATAAAACGGTTACTAAGAAATCGAGCTCATAGGTGTTTAAGTTTTGATCTTCAAGGACTTCTGCTACTCGAGCAGTAATGCCAGCGTAGTCTTCATTACCTAAGTATTGCATGACTTCAGTGGTTCCGATCTTTGACATTAAGTCTGGGATCATTCCTTCTAATTCAGCTTCGCGGAGTTGGCTTGGCATTCTTTCTCCTTTTGGTTGAGTGGCCATTCTTAAGCGAGCTTGACCCTCTATATACGCGGATCGAGCTAACTCTGGAGTGAATAAAATGCCTTGTTCAATAAGTTCGTCTTGTTTGGCTTGGTATTGTTCCCAAGTTAAAACGTTGCGGCCATTGCCATGGTTTTGAACATTAGCTGAGTCTTCGGTAAACCGTAAGAAACCAACATCATATTGTTCGTCTCCTTCAACAGCTTGGAACTCTTCTTCAAAGAAAGTGTTGTAATTACGTTTTGGAGATGGGTTTTCTTTGATAACAATAATAGTTTTGCGGTGGTAGCCTCCTTCGTGTGATTTTCGAGGATAGCTAAATACTTGTTTAGTAATGATTAAATCGCCGTGTAATTGATCGGCCGCAATGTAAATGTCGTCTGGGCTACCGCTAGGTCCGAGAACTAAAGCTCCGGAAAGACTTGGATCAGCTACAATTTCAATTTCACCTTGGAGTGTTCCTGGGAAACCAAGTTTAAGTAAGCCTCCGGCTTCGCCTGTTCCTTGAGTAAGTTCAAGTCCATTAGGGCGAAGATGTTGTTCGTTGAATCTATCAAGGCCATCTTGGGCCATATCAACGTGTGAAAATGAGGCTTGAAAAGATTCTTCAGCATTAACATGAAGTCCGCTGTCTAAAACAATATAATCTGGATTGTCTAGGACTTGAGATCCTCCGTTAATCATTTGATCGTAAATGTCAGCGCCAGCATATTCTGTTTCGGATAGGGCTTGTTGAATTTCGTAATTAGAGACTTCGATAAGTTCGGAGTGTCCTGGGTTTACTGGGACAACTCTAGTTTTGCCACGAACAGAGAAAATAAGCATTGGAACCGGGAGTCCAGCTATTGAAAAAGTACTAATACCAGAAACACGGAAAGGGAAAGGTTTTGTTTGTCCAGCGGTTTCCATTTCTTGTTTGTAGAATTCGGCGACAGCGTCAAGCATAGCGTCTTGGGAGGCAGCTGCGTCGTCAGCGTCCATTCCAGCAGTTAATTCACCAATAGTTTCTAGTACTTGGTTGAATGCTTGTTGTTGTTCCGCCATTTGGGTTAGAGATTCGATAGATCCTCGTTCAACGGCACGGTCAATGCTTGCCTGCATGGTTGGTGCAAAGCGAACAGCACCATGATATCCGCCTCCAATTGCGACACCTCCTTCAGCCGGTTTAAATTTAAGACCAAGGCTTCCTCCAGCAGATACTGACCAGTTTTGGCGGGCATCAATGTTAAAGGTGACGGTTTCTGATTTAGCAAATTCGACACCTTTTAAGTCAACTCCAGCGTGGAGTGAGGTGGTCCAAGCGATACGATCACTTACTTGAGTTGTTTTGGAAATACCAACACCAGCTCCGGCAACTAAGCCTTCTTCGCGGTCAAATCCGATCTTGGCGCCAGCGGTGAAATTGAATAGGACATTTCCTGCGGAGTCTTTAATTGGGACAGCTACAAATGCGCCCACAACAAGTTTTTCTAAACAAACTTCACCACAATCCCAACGAGATGTTTCACCAAGACCAATAATACCAAACACTACTTCACGTGGTGGTTTTTGATCTTCGGGAAGGTGTTTGGTTAATTGATCATAAAGGTCATTTAAAAACTCAGGGGTGATTGCGCCACCTTCTGGTGGAGTGATTTCAACCATTTCTACGTTAGCCATGGCCTCTTCCATTTGATTGGCGGCGTTGACTAAGTCGGCATAGGTAAGTTTGTTTTCTACATCTTCATCAATAATTCGTTGTAAGGCGTTATGAATAACTGGTTTAGTTTTGTAATCATCAAGTACACCGATTTTCCCTTTTTCTTGTTCTAAGGTTAGGTCAAGAGTTTCGTGAATAATGAAACCATTTTGAACGAATCTTTTTTGTTGTTCTGAAAGGGGAGTGTCTCCGGATAGATCGAGGGTTAGTTTGGAGACCATTTGGCCTAAGTAGTCGGCAAGTTTGCTGGATAAATTATTTTTTAGTTCGAGTAAGGTTCCTTCTAGCTCTTCGTTTAGTTCTTGGGCTTCCCAAGCTTTTTCTCTGATTCGTTCTAACCGGGTGTTAGTTGTTTGGGAAGATTCTTGGAATGTTTCAATAATACGATTGTTTGCTTCCATTGCCTTAGCCGTGTCACGGATTTCTTGTTGAAGATTTTTTATTTCTCGCTTTTCATCTTTTTCTAATTCAATGCCGGCTGCTTTAATTTGATCAACAATATCCATTTGTGGATCCATGAAATAGTTCATGACTCCGGCTTCGAGATATTGTTGTAGGGCAGATCCTACATTGTCCCAGTTAATGTTGTCAGGCCCGCCGTGATCATCAAGTACGCGACGGAAAGCTTCTTCGGGATCAATGCGGCGAGTCATTAGACCAGTACGTTTGTAAGCTGGATCGCGTTGATCACCGTAAGTAACAGTTGAGGTCTTGTCGATTTCATCAAAAGCTGAGTACATGGTTTCTTGTTGTGGGGTAAGGTCTTCGATAATTACTTCTTTGTCTATTAATTCTTCGCCTTCTTCCATGTTGTAAAGAGCGTCGAGTAGTTTTTCAGAGTTGTTCATGAATCTATCTAGTTCAACTCGTTCTTCCTTGAGTGCTTTTAAGTCTGGTCCGTTTGCTAAATCATCAAAAGATCCTCCTTCCCCAACAGCGGTTTCAATGTCTTCGATGATTAAGAAAGCGCGTTCAGCAGCACGGTAAGCCTCGGCAGCTAGGCTGCCTGGAGCGGCTTGAGCTCCGAGTTCAGTGAGGCGAGATTCCCATTCGTCGATTGTTTCTTCGGGAT
>CAXCBS010000071.1:0-7080 GCA_963980845.1 uncultured Candidatus Peregrinibacteria bacterium
AGTCTAAAATTTGGGGAGAGTTTCAGGAGAAGTTGCCGTCGCGCGGCAAATATTGGGCCGCTCAAGTAGATGGTGGGCGCGCGACAGTGGTGCGGCACAAGTTGCCGCTGGGATTGTGCTGGCTAGGGATTGAAAGAGGGCCAATCTTGGAGCGCGCAGAGGTCTGGGAAAATTTGTGGAAAGAGATTTTGAAAATCGCGCAAACTGAAAAAGCAGTGTTTGTGCGAATTGAGCCGGCCGAAGGGGACAATTTGGATTATTTATCAGCCAAGTGGCGCCCGGCCCACGCCCACTACCAACCCGAATGGACACTTAGGGTAAATCTAGAAGGGTCCGAAGAAGAAATCCTTGCTCAGATGAAACCCAAAGGACGCTATAACATTCGTGTGGCCAAGAAAAAGGGAGTTACCGTGCGCGAGGGCACAAGCACCAAAGACGTGGCAGATTTTTATGGCATTTTACAAAAAACCGGCAGCCGCGATGGGTTTCACATCCATGGCGGTGATTTTTATCAACGTTTTGTGGAAGAAGCGACCCAGGGCGATTGGGGAAAACTTTATTTAGCGGAACACGAAGGAAAGGTGATTGGAGGAATTATTGCAACTTTTTACGGCGATACTGGCACTTATTATTACGGTGCCTCTGACCATGAGTTTCGAGCGGTAATGGCCCCTTATTTACTGCAGTGGACGGCGCTTAACGAGGCAAAGAGCCGAAACTGTAAATGGTATGATTTTTTGGGAATTGCACCACCAGACGAGCCAAAACATGTTTGGGCGGGCATCACACAATTTAAAACCAAGTTTGGCGGCGAAAAGTTGTCATACGGAAAAGCACGAGAATTCGTGCTTCGTCCGATTTGGTTTAATTTAATGAGGCTAAAAAAACGATTTAACTAACGTGGTAGTCAAAGCCTGTCACCTTAGAACCTCCAAGTAATACATCTTCTGAGCTATAAACTCCTGACTCTAGATTGTGAGAGTGTTTGGTAGCCCATTCAGCTTGAACAATTAAATCTACAACCTGGCTAATTGAGGCCTGATCAATCTTAGTATTGAAACGAAAGCCTTGGCCGCGAAGATCATCTAATTGATCTATAACTTCTTTGGCAGCCTTGGAGTAACGATTAGCTTCTGGAGCGCCGGCCACACCAACAGCTGAGCCAAAATGTTCGGCAATTGCCTCGCGTTTGATTTTGGCGCGTTGAGCAGGGCGTAATTTTTCAGAACCTAGAATAGTGGTGCGGAAATTACGAGCGTTTTTGTATTCAAAGTCCATAAAATGATCTAATTCTCGTGAGCGCAGATTAGTGATATTGCGCAACTCGCGAAGTTTGATCGCTTTGCTGGTAGCTAGGTCGTCTTTTGGCATGCGAGCAAGTCTTGGTTTTTTAGGTCTATCAATGTCTTCGATTGGGTCTACATAAGCGCCGATAATGCCAGCGCCTGGACCAAAAGTAATACTTAGAGAGAGTGAGTCTTTGCTAACCCTAATGTCGAGAGAGGCATTTGTTAGGCCAACTTTTCCTGGGCCGTTGAAGCCAATTTCAAGACCGTTTTCGCCGGTTCGAGTCACTGTAACTAATCCGCCCATAAAGTCCTTGGATTCACCTTCTTCGAGACTTTCCCAGTCAGCACCGGTAAAGAATCTAACTAAAGCTTTGACCTCATTGATGTTTTCACGAACAAATTCGGGACCAAGAATGGTTTCAAGAATGCCTTGTAGGCTATCAACTCCTTCACGGAGAATTTCTCTACTGATCTCGCTAGCGGTTGGGCATTTATGCTCTTCTTCTGTGCTTTCGCGACCTCCTGAGGCAGCTTCACTGCTATCAGTCCCAAGATATTCTTCTCGCTCTGTTCTAAAACGAGCAGTTTCGTCAGGGTTTTTGCGACGACGATTTTGAGCAGCTTCAACAATGGATTCTGTAATAAAAATTCCGTGGTTTGCTTCCGCAGCAGCTTGAAGACGTTCATAAATATTATCAATGCTTTCATCTAAACTAACGCGATTTCCAGACCCGTCCACAACATGATTTGAACCTGTGTCGCTAGCCAGCACGCCAAGGGCGGCGGCTACGTCTGCGGGTTGTGGATAGTCACCAGTGACCTCGGCCCAGAGCTGATCAATGACCGCGTTGATTTGTTCAACGTGACTAGATTCAATCTCAGAAGATTTTTCTTTTTCTGAGCTTTTTTCAGGAGCTTCGGGGCCGCTAGGATCCGTGTCGGTAGAACCGCCTGGCCCAACTGGAACACCGCTGCCACGTTTTGGTGGGCGGGCTCCACCAGAGGTAGAGCCTTCGGCATCTTCTGGAGTTTCTTTAGCTGCCTCTTCCTCCTGTTTTTTTATGGCTTCTTCGATTTCATGCACTAGCTGCGCGATTTCGTCGCGGCCATCGGCATTAAGCGTAAAAGCCTCATCAATGCGAGCCTTATCTGTGCCTTCGGTGATAAATATTTTTTCTAACTCCGTAAAGCGAGTAGTTAAATCTGCTTTTTCGTCTGGAACAAATTCATCGTTAAGGGCAATACTTGGATTTTTTGTCTCGTCACCCTTGATGGCGGTGAGGCGTTCTGTGCCTTCGGCTTTTTGTTTTTGAAAAACCATCTCTGGTAATTTCTTTTCAAACTCGGTGCCGGGACCATCTGGTGAGACTGCAAATAAATCATCGTAATCCGCAGAGGCAAAGCCTGGGTTTTCAAGGGATCCAATAATGGCTTTGTGACGAGTTGTCATGTCTTCATCACCTAAGTAATTAAGATCATCTTCTACCTCCTTACTGTTAAGCCATTCTAGTTTTTCTTGTTTGTTTTTTTCAAACCGCTCTTGAATAGCAAGATCTAGGTCGTTTAAAAGAGAGTCAATTTCATCCGCTTGATCAGTGAGGGCGGTTAAAGTATCGACGCTAACAGCCGTTCCAGCATCTTCTAAGGCTTTATTGATAACCTCAGCGCGAGCAGCGAATACGCCGTCATCAAAACTGGCAATATCATCGGCGTTACTTTCAAGAACTGCTCCGAGAGTAGTTTTGTAGTTTTCTACTTGTTTGCCCATGGCCTCGTGAGCACGATTAACAGTGCTTTCTAGATCACCATAATCAGTGTAATAAATCATTTTAGAGGGATCGGCAAACTCATTCAGTTTGTCTGTTTCTCTTTTAATAAGAGCTACTTGAGCGTTAATAATGCCCTGATCAACTCCATTATTAAGAGCTAGGGTCATAACTTTTGCTTCGAGTGGGCCTGTTTTTCCTAAATAATCATTAATATCATCTACCGCGTCTTTTGCTTCTTGTTTAGCGTCGGCTTGAGATAAGTGATTAAGATTTTGAAAAATTTCGTTATGCCAGGATTCAAAAGTTTGGATCTGTTTAATATGCGCAGCTGGGCGCTCAGTGCCGTAACCAAAAGCGCTAAAATGTCCTGGGACGGTGTCTATCCTTGTGGCAGGAGTTGTTGGGCTTAGGACTTCTTCATTCCAAGAATAATAAGGCTCATAGTTGCCGGCACTTGCAGTATCACCAAATTGCCAAGCAACAGACTCAGAACTCATATCATGGCTCATAAGAAGGTCTCCGGTCCTACTGTTATGAAGGGATGATCCTAGGCTCCCGGCGCTCAATCCAAGCCCCGCTCCGGCCACACCTCCTGAAACGGCTCCTGCTAATGCCCCCGCTATGGGGCCTAAAGGCCCTGAAAAAATAGCTGTTGGCAAGGCAAGTATCCCTCCGCCAATGGCCCCGCCTATTGATCCGGTAAGCCCTCCGACGAAACCTCCCAATGAGGTTATTCCCATTTGACTAGGAATTTTCGAAAATTCAAAATCCCATTTTGTTTCCTTATCCTGAATCGCTAAATTCATTTCCATGTCACCAATCACTTGAGCCTGATAAGCATCCTGAATTGAACTTGGGGCGCCAACAAAATCTGGGCTCCCAAAATACTCTGGGCCAGCAGCGTAACTAGCAACACGGGCCACTTCTTGACGGTCAATTGGGGCATCCATGGTCATGCTTGGATGATTTTTGATTGCGTGTAGCAAGGCTGTTATCGCTTGAGGAGTAACAACCGCTCTTTCGCTGGCGGCTGTAACCTCGCCAATTGCCTCTCCATAAATATCACCAACCTCACTATCTTCCGCTGTGGCGATAGCGTCTTGGGCTGTATCAAAGCTCCCTGTGTATTGAGGGCCAGTATTTTGAACTCCGTTTGCAGTGTGTTCATATCCAGTAATTGCGACTAAGGATTCTAAGGTTCGTTTACTGATTTCTGCTTTTTGAGCAAGGTAGTCTTCTTTGCTAACTGTATCAAAAGTAACTGTATCTATAATTCCTGAATTACTCATGCCTTCTAACTCTCTTATGGAGCGAGCGTATTCTGTTTCAATGTCATCAATGGCTATTTCCATATCAGAAACCAAATCTCTCATTTCTTGACGAGCCGCGGTGCGCTCGGGGCCGGTTAATTTGGCGATTATTGGGTTCATATCTCCTTCAATCTCTTGTCTTAAAAGTTGCTTAGCGCGTGAACAAGCGCTGCCAATTTCTGTGCTTTCTAAAATATATCCAGGAAGAACGCCAGTGCGTTCACGATCTAAAAGATCGATTAGGTCTGGAGTAAGAGCGGTTTCATTTGGAGCAGCCTGAATAGTGGCTGAAGGGGTGTGAGCCTGAGTATCTTTTCCGCCTAGATATTCTTGGGCGTGGACTAAACGATTTGGTTTAAACATAGTGTTTGGGTTTAATTTTTATTTTTTAATTATTTTAAAAGAAGACTTTTTGCATGTTCTTCGGCGGCCTTGCGTTCATATTTTTCTACAAGTTGCCGTTTTTTTTGCTGATAAGTTTCTTTTAATTTTTTTAATTTAACTAGGGCCTCTTTGCCGCGTTTAAAATTGGCTGCGGCCAGCCTTTTATAAGAAGATTGCTCTTTTTGTAAGGTTTGAACTGCTTGAATTTGTTTTTCTTCAGGGAGTTCGTTTAAGGCATGAATTAACTTGCCTTTAAGTTCATCGGGTAGTGATTGTACTGCTACCGAGGTTTGAACCATGGCGGTGACATTTTCTTGGGGGTCACCAAAAATACTTTTGATTCTTTTTCCAGAATCATCTTTTTTTTGTTTTTTTGGGTTTGTGGTCATATTTTTTTATTTTAATTTTAACTTTCTTTTTATTTTAACATATTTTTTATTTTTTCGCAAGGGGGGATAAGGGAAATTTGAGGAGTGCTGATTTTTTTAATTTCTTTGTTAACGAGAGTTCATCTCGATTTGCTAGCGTGAACTTGTTCAACATGGGGGCAGTGAGGTCACATCGGAAGTCTTGACAGCTATTCGGTAGGGGTTCAATTCCCCTTGCCTCCACCAGTTGAACATTATGAAAAGGGCTCCCTGTGCATAGGGGGCTCTTTTCAACAGTGTTTCGAAAGTCTTGACGTATTTAAACTATCAAATTTCCCCTTATAAATCAATTTTCCTCCTCATGCACCTCATCGCAGTGATCTAGATATAATTTTCCATTTAAATGATCTACTTCGTGTTGAATAATGCGGGCGTTAAACCCTTCAAAAGTCATTGTAAATTCGTTCCCTTTTTCGTTTTCAAAAGTAACAGTTACCTCCTGATAGCGCTCGGTGTCTCCCCATTTGCCCGGGACGCTTAAACAACCCTCTTCCATGGTGATTATTTTTTTAGAATGACTAATAATGCGCGGATTGATGAGAACAAGGACGGTTTCTTGCGCGGTTTCGGGATTAATGCGAGCCACGGACAAAGCCAGAGAAATTCCGACCTGGGGAGCGGCCACGCCAACACCATTAACGTGATACATGGTGTCGATCATGTCTTTGATTAATTTGCGCAATTTTTTATCAACTTTTTTAACAGGTTTAGCTGTGTCGCGAAGGATGGGGTTGTCTTCTTTTTTAGGAATTTCAAGAATCGCCATTTGAGGATTTTAAAGATTTTTCAATAAACAGGTCTATTTCGTTAGTATCGCCGTCTAAAACAGCCTCGACCTGCTTGGATTCGTGCTTGGTGCGGTGGTCTTTGACCATCTGGTAAGGATGCATCACGTAAGAGCGAATTTGGTTGCCCCAGGAGCCGTCAACGTGTTCGCCTTTGATTTCGCTGAGTTCGTCTAAATGGTGCTGTTCTTTGAGGGCTACCAGCTTGGAGGCGAGAGCTTTCATGGCTTGTTGCTTGTTTTGTAATTGGCTGCGCTCGTTTTGGCACTGGACTACGATTCCGGTAGGGAGGTGTTTGATGCGGACCGCGGAATCAGTGGTGTTAACAGATTGGCCGCCGTGTCCGCTAGCACGATAAACATCGATTTTTAATTCGTCTTCTTTGATTTCTATTTCACCTTCTTCGATTTCAGGCATTACTTCTACTAAACAAAACGAAGTTTCGCGAGTGTGTTTAACGTTGAATGGAGAAAGTCGAACCAAACGGTGGGCGCCGGCCTCCTCTTTTAGGAATCCGTACGTAAAATCTCCTTCGATTCGAATGGTGGCGGATTTAATCCCAGCTTCTTCACCGTCTGAGCGCTCTAAGAGTTCGGTTTTCCAGCCTTTGGCTTCGGCGTAACGGGTATACATGCGCAAAACCATCTCGCCCCAATCTTGGGCGTCAGTGCCGCCAGCCCCAGCGTGAATCGAGAGTAAAACTGGGAGTCCGTCGTATTTCCCATTCAAATAAAGCTGAATTTCTAGTTTTTCAAAAGTGGCCTGCAGCTCGGCTGTTTTTTCTTTTAATTCATTGAATTCTTCTTCGTCCTCAACCTCATTAACAACCCCAGATAATTCATCCACATATTTAACTTCTTCTTCGAATTTTTCCCAGGCCGTAATGGTGTTTTCCAGTAAGCCATGCTCGCGAGAGACTTTTTGGGCAGCAGATTGGTTATCCCAAAATCCAGGCTGGCTCATTTGTTCAGCCAGGTCATCGCGACGAGTGGCCATCTCGGGTAAATTGAGGAATTTTTTGGCATCCTCAAGCTCTTTTTTGAGGGCTTCGATAGTGTCTAATGTTTGTTGCATGGGTCTAGCTTAAAGGAGCTCGAGGTTCGGTTCAAGTTGAC